>NZ_JAFQQZ010000032.1 GCF_017410345.1 Methanobrevibacter sp. | reverse complement strand
TTATTTTTTAAATGATTGACATGATGAAATAACTAAAATTAAATTAGATTTATTAAGGATAATAAATATAAAATTATATATTATAATTTCATAAATTTTTTAAATAATTATAAGGATTAATTGAAATTTAAATGAATTATTTGAAAATAATTTTTAAAATGATGATTGAAATGGATTCTAAAAATTTACTTTATGAAGGAAAAGCCAAAAGCGTTTTCCAAGGTGAAAATCCTGATGAGGTCATAATCGACTTTAGAGATGACATGACAGCAGGAGATGGTGCTAGAAAAGAAAGCATGGGACAGAAAGGTTATATAAACTCAGTTATCTGTGCAAAGATCTTTGAAACCCTTGAAGCCGAAGGGGTCAGGACACAATTGATTGAATTATGCGAACCTTGCGTTATGAAAGCCAAAAAACTGGATATGATTCCTATAGAAGTCATTGTAAGAAACATAGCTACAGGAAGCATTATCCGAAAATTCCCATTTGAAGACAAGGCTCCATTCAATCCACCTCTCATACAGATGGACTTTAAGGACGACGAATTCCATGACCCAATGTTGAATGACGCAATAGCAATCGCACTTGGAATTGCAAGCAAGGAAGATTTGGATGAACTGAGAGAATTGGCCCTTAAGGTAAATGAAGTCATGAGCAAAATGTTCAGGGACATCGGAATTATTCTTGTCGACTTTAAGATCGAATTCGGTAAGGACAATGAGGGAAACATCATATTAGGTGATGAGATAAGTCCTGACAGCTGCAGACTATGGGATGCAGAAACCCTTGACATGCTTGACAAGGAGCTCTTCAGACAAGGAAAGGACGATGAGGTCATCGATGCATATGAAGAGGTGTTCAACAGACTCCTAACTGATGAAGACAAAGAGAAATGGGGAATTCAATAAATTATTCTTATGAATTATCAGATATTAAAAAATATTTAATTTTAAAAAATTCAAACTAATATAAAATTCAAAACAAATGAAACTCAAAATTTAGGTGATTAGAAATGATGTACGACATTGAAGTTAAAGTTTCCTTGAAACCGGGAATGTTAAATCCAGAAGCAACAACCATTCAAAGATCCCTTGCGCTTTTAGGTTACGAAGTCAAAGGAACCAAGACAAAGGAAATCATTACCTTTGTAATGGAAGCTGACTCAGAGGATGACGCAAGAGAGAAAGTGGACGACATGTGTCAGAAATTGTTATGCAATCCTATCATCCACAACTACACCATCAATATCATTAAGATGGACTTAAGCTGTGGATGCGGCTGTGACTAAGCAAAAGGATCAGAAATATAAGAAAATTAAAAAAATTATTCAAATTAATTATATTCATAAAAGTGATAAAATGGCAATTGGAATTATAAGATTCCCTGGAACTAACTGCGACCGTGACGTTTACAAGGCTATTGAACTTGCCGGCGGAGAGGCAGAGTACATCTGGTGGAATAATGAAGACTTAACTGATTATGATGGAATTGTTATACCTGGAGGATTTTCCTACGGAGATTACTTGCGTGCAGGAGCAATAGCTTCCAACACCCCAGTTGTTGAAGGCGTTAAGGCACTTGTAAAAGAGGAAAAGCCAGTTCTTGGAATATGCAATGGAGCACAGATTCTTGGAGAGATCGGACTCATTCCAGGATTGTTCATTACCAATGAGGTGCCTAAATTCAATTGTGAATGGTCTAAATTGAAAGTAGCAAACAACAAGACTCCATTTACCAAAAACTTTGAAAAAGGGCAAATCATTGACATACCAATAGCTCACGCTGAAGGAAGATTCTACACACAGAACATTGACCTTATGAAAGACCAAGACCAAATCGTGCTCCAGTTTGCAGAGGAAAACCCTAACGGCTCAATGGAAGCAATCACAGGAGTCTGTGATGAGTCAGGACTTGTCCTTGCAATGATGCCACACCCTGAAAGGGCAACCACAAAGCTATTGGGCTCAGACAACGGTCTTGAATTCTTCAAAGGTATGTTAGATAGTATCTAAACTATCTAAACTATCTAAACTATCAAAACTATCTAAATTAAACCTTTTAAAAAACATTAAGAATTTTATTCATTTTATTATCAAAACCCTAAACTATGAAATCAATTATTTAAAACTATAAAAAAGGAAAGATAACATGCCAGTATATTTAATAGGTGCAGGTCCAGGAGACCCTGATTTAATAACTTTAAAAGCTGTGAAAGCATTGAATAAGGCAGATGTCGTTTTATATGACTATTTGGCTAACGATGAAATACTCAAGCATGCTCCAGAAGATGCAAAGATTATTTATGTTGGAAAGAAAGCCGGAGAGCATTATAAGACACAGGATGAAATCAATCAATTGATTATCGAGGAAGCGAAAGAGCATGAAAATGTAATCAGACTCAAAGGTGGAGACCCATTCGTATTCGGCAGAGGGGGAGAAGAACTCTTGGCCCTTGCAGCAGAAAACATAGATTTTGAAGTCATACCTGGAGTAACATCAGCTATCGGTGCACCTACAAGCATGGCATTTCCAATCACCCACAGGGCAGTAGCTACCTCATTTACAGTTGTTACAGGCCATGAGGATCCAACCAAAAAGGACAAGCAGGTAAAATGGGATTACACTGCAGACACATTGATAATCCTCATGGGAATAGGCAACATCAAGGAAAACACAGAGGAAATCATGAAATACAGAGATCCTAAAACTCCTGCATGTGCAATCGAAAGCGGAACACTTCCAAACGAAAGGGTCGTTTTCGGAACCCTTGAAACAATAGCCGACAAGGAAATCAACACACCGGCAATACTTGTCATTGGCGATGTGATCAACGTATTCAAGGAAATTAAAGGAATTGAATAATTCATTCAAATTCCTTAATAATCTATTTTTTAAATTTTTCTAAATCTGACAACAAAATAATCCCACCAAATCTTTTTTTAATATATTGCAAAAACTAAAACATTTCCAAAACAAGTTAAGCTAAATTAACGATTATCTAAATAAAAATTAAGAAGGAAACATGTTTTAAATTAAAAATAAAGAAAAAATAGGCTAAAAAACACCTTATATTTAAATATTATTAAAAATAAATTCAGTAATAACTCAAAATACTTTAGAGTTAATGAGTGAATGAAATTTAAAAAGAGGTGTTTAAAATGGAAATCGTTGAAATTATCAAAGATGCAGTCCATTACCCTATAGACCATCCCAAAGACCTATTAATTTTTATAGTGCTTGACATTATTGTCACAGCCATGGGATATCTTGTGGGGATGGGTGGAATAATTCACACAATGCAATCTGACATAACCAATTCAATAATTACAATGACCAGTTCAGGAGCAATTCCTGCATTTAATTATCTTCTTATACAGGCAGGAACAGCCGGAATCATAGCGGTCATTATTGTATTTATCATAAATCTATTCTTAAACGGATATGGATTGGATATTGCAAAATTAGGTATTGAAAGAAAAGATGAAGGGCCAAAAATTGACATAGTAAGGCAAATATTAAATGGTATTAAGCTCATTATCGTCAATTTTGTCTATATGTTCGTTCCTATATTGATCATGTTGATTCTAATGCAAATACATGAAGTCATTGGAGGAATCATCGGATTGGCCGCATTGATCGTCTTTGGATTTGCCTTATTGATGGCTCAATGCAGATTGGCTAAAAATGAGAGTCTAATGGATGCCTTAAACATTCCAGAAGCCATGAAGGATATTTCCAAAGTGGGAATTGTAAAGATATTGGCAATCCTTGTTGTCATATTCCTCATTACTTTTATCCTTACTTTTATCTCATCAATAATTGTAAAAATTTGTGTCCCATTAGGCATTAATCTCTTTGTTGGTCCAATATTATCCGCTTTGATTGGAGCATTCTCATTCTTCTTATCATATAGGGCAATTGGATTAATGTACAGCGATGTGGAATAAACCCAAACTTTTTTCATTTTAGTTAGGGTTAAAATCCTTAATCAGAAACTTATCACAATTTTGTGATAAGTATCTTTTCTTTTTTTCTTTCTACCATTAAAATGAATTTCTAAAAATCATTTTTTTATAATCAATATTACTCTCAACGAAAATAAGTATTATTTTTAAAAATTGATAATTTTAATCTAAAAACTCAAATAATGAAAAACTATTTTTAATATTAATCAAACTTGAATATCGATAGAAAATATTAAAAATTAGATTAAATGCATATTCAAATTTGAAAATAAAGAAGAAATAAGCAAAAAAAATCAAAAATTTTACAATACCTTTATATATAATTAAATATAAACTTAATAATAACTCAAATATACTTTAAATAAGTTATGAGTGAATAAATCTTAAAAAAAGAGGTGTTTAATTATGGAAATTATGGAAATTATTAAGGATGCAGCATTGTATCCTATCAATAATGTAAAAGCACTAGTAATCTATGCAGTACTCATGATTGTTGCAGTATTAGTATTGGCCATTAGTGGTGTTGGACTCATTGGTGCAACTGACGCCGCCGCATTAGGAATTTTAGGAATAATTGGAATCATCATTGCACTTGCAATATTCATTCTTATTGCAGGATATATGTTAGATGTTATTAAGATGGGTATCAACAGAGAAGACGGAGCTCCTGAAATCGACGCTAAAAGACAAATTATCAATGGTATAAAATTCATTATTTTAGCAATCATCTACTTAATTATCCCATTTATAGTTATGGCTATCCTATCAAGTATCAATGAAACTTTAGGATTGATTGTAGGACTTATCTTATGCATTATCTTTGCTATACTTTTAGTTATTGCACAATGCAGATTTGCAAAAACCGAAAGTTTAGGAGAAGGTTTAAACTTCAGCGAAGTTATAGGCGATCTCAAGGAAATTGGAATTGTAAAAGTTCTTGCAATCATCATTCTTGTATCAATAATCGCTTACATTTTAAGCGCAATAGGTACTGGAATCTCAGGAATCTCTGAAACCATTGGAAGCATTATAACTGCTATCTTAAGCATCTACGTAACTTTCTTCCAAAACAGAGCATACGGTTTATTATACTCCGACGCAGAATAGATTCCAACTTTTTATTAGTTTAGAGTAAACTACTCTTAACTAATACTTTACTTTTTTTGAAAAATTTAAAAATTTAAAAACTATTAAAAATAATTTCTCTTTTTAAAAAATATTAAAAAATAATTGCTTTTTTTAAAATAATTAAAAAATACTTACTCTTTTTAAAAAATATTAAAAAATTTAAAAACTATTAAAAATAATTTCTCTTTTTAAAAAATATTAAAAAATTTAAAGACTATTAAAAATAGTTTCTCTTTTTAAAAAATATTAAAAAAATAGATTAAAAAATATTAAAAATAGAATAATAAAAAATAAAAAAATTGATCAAACCTTTAAAAAGTTTGAAATCTAATCCAAATTATCTGACTTGTTCAAAACTTTTTTTGCCCTGAATGCAATATATTGGGTTCCACCACGCATCACACGCTTGAATTCCACCCAATCAAGGTTGGCCAGGAATGTCTTCACAATATATGCAAATGAGAAATAGTACTTGCTCATAAGATTGTCTCTCAACTTTTCAATTTCCTTATGGTCCGCATAAGGATAATCCACAAGACAATTCAAATATCCGTCCTCATTCAGCCATTTTGAATAGTCCTCTGTAATCAGATAGCCGTTTTCCTTAGCCCAGTCATAGAATCCTGTACCAGGGAATGGAACAGCCTGCTGGAAGAAGCACATGTCAGGATAAACGGACTGTGCAAACCTATAGGTCTCATCGATTGTTTCAAGACTGTCTCCAGTTAGTCCAATCATGAAGCATCCGAATACCTTGATATCAAGTTTCCTTGCATTTTCCGCAAAGGCCTTAGACTGCTCAAGGGTGATTCCCTTCTTGATTTCATCCAAAACATCCTGATTTCCTGATTCATAACCGCAAACAAGCAATCTGCATCCTGCATCCTTCATTTTCTTCATGGTATCATAAGTCAAGTCCACTCTTGTATTACAGGACCAGACAGGCTTAAGGCCTCTTTTGATGATCTCATCACAGAATTCAATCACTCTTGGCTGATTTACGGTGAATGTATCGTCTTCAATGAAGATTTCCTTAATCTCTGGAAGCTCCTTGAGAATATATTCAAATTCATCCGCCAAATCGCTTACAGATCTTGTCCTATAAATCCTTCCGCCCATTGTAGATGGATAGCTGCAGAAATTGCATTGGTTCGGACATCCTCTTGAAGAGACTATCTGGATCATCGGCTTTTGGGCGAATGCATATGCATAGTCATCAAAGTTCAGGTATTTCTCATAAACCTTTGAGACATAAGGAAGACTGTCCAAATCCTCAAGTGGCTCCCTATCTTCAGTATGTTTTACAGTAAATTCAATGGAATCGGACAATAAATCAACATCCAAACTTGCAATGTCAATTCCATCTGAGTTGACCCTATAGGAAACTCCCTTGACAGAGGATATATCATCGGAAGAAATCAACTCACCAACGGTATAGTCATATTCCTGACGAAGGATATAGTCAATGCCCAAGCATTCCTCAAGAACCGCATCAGGCAAGATGGTTGCATGAGTTCCTCCAATCAGTATTTTAGCTTTTGGATAAGCTTCCTTGATTGCATTGATAACCTTATAATCATAACTGCAGGTAGGGGTGGTTATTTCAGCCATTATATAATCCGGCTCATAATCGGTTACCTCTTTAACAGTATCCTCGATTGTGTATGCCTTTGTAATGCAGTCAACCAATCTGCACTCATAACCTTGCTTTTCACAGACGCCAACACAGTATGCCAGCCAGTAAGGATAATACAATGTACCTGACTTGGTCTTCTCAGGCCATCTGCTTGCCCTGCTTATATTGAATTCATATGGTAAGTTTAAAAATAAAATTTTCATCAATATCACAATAATTAATTTTAAAGATAAAACATTTTATAAAATAATTCAATAGATAAATCTTTCCTAAAATCATAAAATGACAAATCTATTAAATGGATAAAATTTATACATATTTTTACACATATATAATTTTAGAAACAAGTATTATATAAATTTAAATAGGTTTAACGATATTTGAAAATAATAAAAAGAATCAATTTTAAAAAAATATCTAAAAACAAATACCTAAAAAACATAAATAATTTCAAAAACATAATTATAATCATAATCTTAAGATGTGGAAACATGGTGAAAAGAATAGCTATTACTAGACCTGAGGAAAGATCCAAAGCCGCAAAGGAATTCATAGAGAATTATGGTGCGGAAGCAGTCATAGTGCCAACATTGGAATTAAGGCTGGAGAATACAGATTCATTAAAGGAACTGATGGAAAGATTCGATGAATTGGATTGGCTCATATTCACATCAGTCAGCTCAATCGATTCCATCTTCAAGTTCTATCCGGACTTTGTGGAAAACTTGAATTCCGACTGCAGAATTGCGACCATCGGTACAAAAACTGCAGAAGTAGCTATGAATAAAGGGCTCCATATAGATATCATACCAAAAGATTATACTGCTGAGGGACTCATTGAAGAATTTGAAAGAATCGACTTAAATAATAAAATTGTTGGCGTTCCCCGTACGTTTTCTGCAAGGACTATTTTACCTAAAGCACTTAAAGATATGGGGGCTGAAGTGATCTTGGCAGAAAGTTACAAATCAGTCATTCCAGAAGACAAGAATGACATCATAAATTTAATCAATGAAATCCTTGATGAAAATATAGATGGAATAACATTTACAAGCCCGCTTACTGTAGTGAACCTATTCAAGATAGCTGAAGAAAATGAGAGGGACACAGACAAATTAGTGGAAAAGCTATCAAACTCCACCCTTACAGTAGCCATTGGACCGATCACCGGAAAGATTCTTGACGAATATGGGGTAAGGCACATTTATCCGGAAAGATACACAGTAAAGGACATGATTGACTTAATGTTTAGAGAATTGAACAATAAAAACTAAATGAAAAAATAACTATTTCAGCATTTTCAGAGAATTTAAAGTTGAGGAGGAATTTCTATTAGCCAATTTAAGATAAGCATTATCATACCAGTTTACAATGGAGAGAAATATCTTCCAACCACTTTGGATTCAGTAATCAATCAGACAATAGGGATTGAAAACCTGGAGATAATAATAGCCAACGACCGTTCCACAGACGGAACAAAGGAAATCATAGAGGACTATAAGGAAAGAATCAATGCTCAAACCAATAGGGAAACCATCAAATCCATCCATCTGCTGGAAAACATGGGAGGGGCATTCGGTCCGAGAAATGTGGCATTGGATCATGTGAGCGGAGAATATCTGATGTTCATAGACTCAGATGACAGCTATCCATTGGATGCATGTGAAACCTTATACAATAAGATCAATGAATATGATACAGACATAGCCTTTGGAAGATATTTAAGGCATTATCCAGAAGAAGACATCATAAGAAAATCATACACTCCATACATGGACAGCTTAGAAAAGCCTTATGCCGATTATCTTGATGACCTGGTTGAAGGGCCCAATATGAAAGGATTAGCAGCTTTTATCTGGAAAAACATTTTAAGTCATTTCTTTTATGGAAAGCCTATAAATAAAGAAAATAATGAAGAGATATTCATTAAGGACATTAAAGAGGAAAGGGATGATGAAATAGCTATCCTGAAAATCCTGCCATCATTCTGGACTAAAATATACAGAACAGATTTGATAAAAGAAAACAAGATCAGATTTCCGGAGTGCATATCTGCTGAAGACTTGAACTTCCTATTGGAATCATACTTCAAAAGCGAGAAGGGAATATTATTCTTAAATAATAAGGTTGTCTACAATTATTTCATGAGGCTGGAAGTTGAAGACAAGTCCGTTACAAAGAACATCAATTTCAGATTGGTTTATGATTCCATAAAGGCATATAGATTGTCTTCAGAGCTTTGTGACAAATACAATATCAAGAATAAGAACCTATTTTTAAACCCTTACCTGCTAAATTGGATAAGTTTATGGCAAAGCAGAAAAAATACTAAAGAAGAGAACAAGATATTTTTAAATGAGATTGAATTGATGGAAAAAGGAAATAGGAATGGATTGAAATACAAGCTGATTTTAAAGTTCATTAAAATATTACTGAAAATCAAATCATAAAAAAACAAGACCTATAAACATTAAAATATTATTGAAAATCAAATCATAAAAAACATTGAAATAAATAATTTTTAAATATTATGCTAACATATTATAATTAGGAAATCAAAAACTTTAAAGAGGTGAAAATATGAAGGATGTAATGATCTGGCCGATATATCTGGATGCTGAAAAGTCATTGAATGAAGGTAGAAAGATATCCAAGGAGTATGCCATCTCAGAACCCAGAATCAAGGAAATTGTAAAGGCCACTCAAAAATTAAGATACAAATATTATGCTGAAGAGGATAAAGCTTATCCTGGAGAATGGTATAATAAGTCTGGAAGAGTCATCATCACCAGTGATGACAGCAAAAAAGAGATTCTCATAAACTTATCAAACACCATTAAACAAATGAGAGAGACCAAACAGGCAAACAGGTCTAACAATAAAAAAGGAAAGAAAGGAAAAAGAAGATAATAATCAATTAAACTACAAAACCATAAATAAAATCTTAAAATTAAAAAAATAAAAAGGCGTTAAAATGACTGAAAACTTACCACCAGAAATGAAAAGAAGATACGAAGAAGCTAAAAAACTTATTGAAACTTCAGAAGACATAAAAATATACAGCCATACAGATTGTGACGGAATCTCATCAGGAGCTATTCTAACAGGAATATTGAATAAGATAGGAAAAAAGGATTTTGATATTGAAATCGTTAACCTAGATGTTCTGGAAGATGTTCCCATAGAACATGAACTGACAATATTTTCAGACTTGGGATCAGGACAGCCTGTCGATAAAAACGCAGATGAAGATTCCAAAATACTTATTCTTGACCATCACCCTCCACTAAGAGACATTGACTACTGCGATACAGTGGATTACGACTATTTGGAAATAAATCCCATCTTTTATGGAATAGACGGTTCTCAGGAAATCTGTGGCGGGGGGCTATGTTACCTTCTTGCTAAGGAATTCGGCTTTAGGGATTTGAGCTGGATTGGAATATTGGCAGCCATTGGAGACATACAAAATGGAAAGACCGGAAAGCTGGAAGGATTGAACAGAACCATTCTTAAGGATGCGAAAGAGGAAGGATTGGTCAACGTAATTGAAAATGACTTATCATTATATGGCAGACAGACAAGGCCTCTCTTTGTAGCATTATCATATTTCAGTGATGTGAAACTGGAAATCAGCAATGACCAGAACAAGGCATTGGACCTCTTGAAAAGACTCAACATCAACACTAGAAATCCGGTGAACGATACATCAATCAGAGTCTGCGATTTAAGCCAGGAAGACAAATTCAAATTGATTAAGGAACTGATCTTCATGGTCACAAGGGAAATCCCAAGCAGATATGCCATCCATGCCCCTAAATTGGTTATGGGGGAAAGCTACGAATTTGCAAACGAAGAGAAATATACATTCTTGAGGGATGCCTCCGAGTTCTCCACTGCGATGAATGCATGCGTCAGAAATGAAAGGCCGGAAGTCGCTTTGAAGCTCTTGGACTTGACCATAAAGAGAAATGAAATCTTAAAGGACAACACTGTATCAGTAGATATTGAAAGTGACCGTGCAGTGGTGCTGGATGAACTTGACGAGATTTCAAAAGGCCATAGGTACTACTTAAGAACAAATGTGGAACAGATCGGCAATTCCAAACCTATTGTTCAAAAGGAAAACCTCCAATACTTTGATGGAAACGGCATAAGAAGCAATGTTGTCGGTACAATTGCGGGAATGGCTCTCAGTCACGGAGATTGGAGAAAGCCAATGATTGCATTCACACAGGTGAGTGAAGAGAATGAAGACCTGAAGATCTCACTTCGCTGCTCTAAGCTATTGGCTTATGATGGAGTGCATTTCGGTTCAATCATAAGGGAAGTGGCTCAAAGTTTAGGTGGAAATGGAGGAGGCCACGATGTTGCCTGTGGAGCTTATATACCTAAAGAAAGAAGAGATGATTTCATCAATCTGATGAATGAGAGATTGGAAGGTAGATTGGTACTTGATTAATCATTCAATGCCAATTTATTATTTTTTCATACTATTTTTTATATATGCATTTATTAAGACTACTTTTATTTAAACTCATTTTAAAACTATTTTTTCAAGCAAATTTCTTAAATGAAAGTTACATTCAAATAAACTTTATAAAAAACTAAAATAAACTTTAAATATTAAAAGGAACATAATAAATATTAACTGAAAACAATATGTTTTTTCAATAAAAAGAACTAAGTGGTTATTATGGAGATTTTACAAAAAAGAGGGGCATTAACTCACTTTCAAATTTTAGGAGAAATTTCTAAACAGGAACCTAATCTCAAGCAAAAGGATTTGGCTGAACGTTTAGGAATCACTATTCAAGCTGTTTCTGAAAACATCAAAACATTGACAGAACTGGGATACATCACATCCAAGGACGGCAGGGCACCATATAAGATTACCCAAAAGGGAATCAATAAAGTCAAAAAGGATGCCATAACCTTAAGAAAGTATTCCGACAGCGTTCTTGAAACCATGACCTACTATAAATCCACCTGGCCTGCTATCGCCAAAGAGGATTTGAAGGAAGGTGACGAAGTGGGATTGTATATGGAAGATGGCAGATTATATGCTTCAATCAATGCACAGACCGACGCTTATGCAGATGTGATATTGGACACTAAAAAAGGTTTCGATGTTGCTTTAACAAACCTTAAGGGAACTATAGAAATTAAGGAAAGCAAAATCTTAATAATTACATTGCCTCCAATAAAGCAAGGAGGATCAAGGTCCGTTGACATGGACTTAATTAAGGAAATCTATGATGGCAAATATGAAAACTATGGATTAAGTTCAATCGATAAGGTTGCAGCAATCGGTACCACTTCACATGTGATAGCCAATGCATTGGATATTCCAGTTGATATTGAATTCGGAGTCAGCGAAGCTGCTCAATCTGCAGTCAGAAAAGGATTGAACGTTATGATCCTTTCAATAGGAGACATGAGCAAGAATATCAGCAAAGACCTGGAAGAGGCCAATGTTCCTTATCAAGTCATAGATGCTAAAAAATCAATTATTGAAATTTAAGAATATACTTTGAATATATTTTTAAATTTACTTTTTTAACTATTTTTTATTATATTTTTTAACTATTCTTATACTATTTTTAACTATTCTTATACTATTTTTAACTATTTTTTAACTATTCTTATACTATTTATATACTATTTTTTATTAAAAACTAAATTACTCTATTTTTAACAAATGAGAAAAAAAAGAATGTTAAAAAAAATTAAATAGCTTTTTCATCACAATAGCTTTGGAATCTGCAGCTTCTACACTTATTTGGATTCTTGGTAGGTATAGGGTCCCTTTTATCATCAATCAATCTATGTAAGAAATTGATGGTATATCTGATGTTCTTCTCATTCTTTTCATTGAATTCCTCATGCCAGAATATGTTATCGGTTCCCCTTTGCCTCAATGCAGCTATTATTTGACGATCATCATCACCAATCATGCTTTTAAAAGCCAAACAGTAAGCGCGAACCTGATTGATGGTTGATTGATACGCCCTATTTCCTGGCTTGTCATCAATAATGATTATTCTATCCGGAGTCATGCGAACTTCATCAATAAACCCTCTAATTCCATCCTCAACATCAATGACAAACATTTCACGGGATAGGATTTCCTCTTCCTTTGACAATTCAAATGCATCCTCGAAACTTGATGGCTCAGCGGTTTCCTTAAATTTCTCCTCCAATTCGGCATGGCCCCAGGTTCCTTCAATCATCTCTTTAGTTGATCCCGCTGTTTTGCCTTCAGAATATTCCAGATATAAACTGTATTCGCAATATGCCTGTGTATTCAACCAGCTTATTGGAAAATTAGCCTTTTCATCGATAATGCGAACATTTTTGAAATTCTCATGAGGCTCGAAATCCAAAATATTGAAATCATCTATAATAAGTTTATTTTCCATAAAATCCCCAATAATCTAAAAAATAGCTCTAAAAAAATAAATATAATAAAAATAGAAATAAAAAAGAAGATTAAAAATTATCTTCTTTGGAAAAATACATCAGTATTCTCTTCAACTACAGTAGTTCTTGTAATGCCATCCAGGAGTCTTGTCTTACCGGTAATCCTCCCAAGAATCACATCAATAATTATTGGGAACCAGTAAATCTTTGAAAGAGACCTGATCAATGCCTGGGAATAGGTTAATGAGTAATCTCTTCCAAGTCTTCCTCTTCTTGGCACTGTTGATTTAACTTCAATAAACATCAATCTTTTACCAACTGTTGCACCTAAATTCTTCTCCAATATTGTGAAATACAATATGATTAAAATCGGAAGAATGAATACAAAGTAATGGTAAATCTGGAACATGTTGAAGTAGTTTATAAAGAAATATGCAAAATAAGACACTATCCACATAAATGCAGAAACTACAAAGAAATCCAGGATATATGCTACAACTCTTTTACCAAATAAATTCATCAAATCACCATCTGATTCATTTAACAATTCGAACTATAAAATTTCAACAAGATTAAATTTAACATACTCTTGGAACAGGATCTGCTATAGGAGTTTCCAAGATTCTTACTCCACCGATTCCTGTTTCAATCAATACCTTATCATCATCAATAACTTCACCGATAATGGCTGCATCCTTACCATATTTATCGGTTTTAATGGCAGCCAATACCTCTTCAGCCTTTTCAGCCTTCACTCCCATCAATACTTTTCCTTCATTAGCCACTTCATAAGGGTCAATTCCTAACATATCAGAGGCTGCTCTAACTGCTTCCTTGACTGGAATCGCTTCATCCTTAAGCATGACTCCAACACCGGACTTGCGAGCCATTTCATTGATGCAGTTTGCAAGGCCTCCACGGGTAGGGTCCTTCATGGCTGTCACTCCGCCCACTTCAAGAGCTTTGGAAATGATTCCCCACATTGGAGCAACATCAGATTTAAGTTCAGTCTCAAAACCGAATCCTTCCCTAAAGGACATCAAGCTCATTCCATGGTCTCCAACACTTCCTGTGATGATGATCTTATCCCCAACACTTAAAGTGGAATCCTTAATGACCTCTCCTTTTTTGGCAATACCGATACCGGTGGTTACAATGACAATTCCATCAAGCTTGTCCTGTTCCATAACCTTGGTATCTCCAGTGATTACTGCCACATCAGCCTCTTCACAGGTATCGCTTAAGGATTTTATGATCTTATCCAAATCTTCAATTGGAAATCCTTCCTGCAATATCATGGCATTTGAAATGGCTAAAGGCTTTGCACCCATTACAGAAACATCATTGATAGTTCCTGCTGCGGAAATTCTTCCTATATCCCCACCAGGGAAAAATAATGGATTAACAGTATGACCATCAGTTGTCACAACGATTTCATAATCGCCGAGAGGAATTGTTGCACCGTCGTCCAATGCATCCAAGCCGTATCCTCCTTCAACTGATTTTTTTGATAAGTTATTAAGAATGGTTTGTGAGATCAAGTTTCCCATGACCTCTCCACCAGCACCATGTGACATTCCTATTTTCATTTTATCTCCTTAATGTAATAATTAAAATAAATAATTGAAGTAATTTTTATAAATCAGTTAAACTTTCTTAAAGATTTTCTAATATCTTCAACAGTTTATAACATTATAATATATTTAATTAATATTAAATAAGTATTTGCTATTTATTCTAAGATTAGAAATTATAAGACAATTAAAAAATAAGATGAATAGTTAAAAAATAAGATGAATAGTTAAAAAATAAGAAGAATAATTAAAAAATAAGAAGAATAAATAATTAAAAAATTAAAAAAATAGTTAAAAAAGTGTATGAAAAGTTTTAAAATGTGAATAAAGTTAGAAATAAAAAAATAAGAAAAAAGATAGAATAATCTATCTATTCTACAATAACCCCGTTAACAACACCATCTTGACCAGGTCTGGAGGTAACTTTTGCATGACCTAATTCAGTTTCTACAATAGCACCTTTGGTGATGATGTTCCTTCTTACGTAGTTTGGGTTAGCAGTGTTTTCAATTACGTTTAAGATCTCTACAGTGTGAGCTTTACCATCAGTGTCAATAACGTTGATTTGGTTTTCAAATGCTAATCTGTGTTTTTCGTTTCCACCACGGGTTCTGATTTTTCTTAATTTCTTTTCACCTAATCTGGTTTCTGCAGATTCTCTACCTAATTCTGATTTCCTTTTACCACGGTTTGCAACTCTTCTAGCACCAGATGGAGATCTGGTTGATTTTCCTTGACAAATAGCCATAACAATATCTCCTTATATTATTTTTTCCGTAATCTGTGTAATTATAAATTTTTTCAGTTCCAAAAGAATTCAGATAAATTTACATAAAGTAATCTAATGGAATAATTTTTTCTAAAATAAAACTCAAAAAACAAGCTGACCGCTTTGCTTGATAAGAGATAAATTCAATAAAAATTTATTTCAAATAATTATTAAAATTTATTTTTGATTTATTTTGTTAAGATTGAGAATAAATTCTCATGAATAAGCAAGTTAATTAATGATTCTTACTGCAAGATAAAATAAGAATGTATATATTTATATTCAAAACTATATATAAAGGTAACTATTTTTAGAACTTGAAAAAATTGAAAAAATTAGAGAATATTATTAAAAAAAGAAAAAACTAAAATCAAATATTAAAATTATAATTTAAAATTAAAATTTTAAATTAAATATTGAAGAAGATGAATTAAAATAACTTATCTTCAACAAATTCTCCCCTATTCAATTTTTCAGCAGAGTTATACGCATCAATTATTGACCATAGCCAAATCAATATATAGATCAATGCACCAATCAATATTACAGTCAGAATGATTGAAACCACTGCAAGAATTATGAAATAAATTCCTTTAGTGGAATTCCCATTATAGAACTGTCCAAGTCCTGGGAAAACAAATGATAGAATCACTGAAACTATAGATTCTTTTCTTACAGGCAAATTCTGACCATAGCTAGGATTACTCATATTCTTATTGGCATTGCCAGAAATATTTTTAAAGTCAAAGCCACAGTTAGGACAGAACTTTACCGTCTGAGCCAATTTTTCCCCGCAATTAGGACAGAAATTCTTAGGATAATTATCATTTACAGAATCAGTGGATTGGCCACAATTAGGACAGAACTTTTCTCCAAATTTCAATTCAGTGCCACACTTGCCACATTTCTTTACATTGGATTCATTAGTTTCCACATTTTCTTCCTTAACAGCTTCATTGGATTCAGTTGATTCACTAAACTCAGCAGATTCATCATTATCTTCTTTAATGGATTCATCTTTAGGTTCTTCAGAATCCAAAATAACCAATTCATTAGTATTGGTTCCATCTTCCTTTTGAATCGGAACATCAATGGATTTTTGAGAAAGATTCTCATCTACAGATTCATTGATTGAATCTGAATTCATTTCAGGCTCGACTTTCACTTTAGATAAGTCCGCTCCACAATTCCTACAGAATTTATTCAAGTTATCCTGTTCCTTTCCACAATCGGGACATAAAATAATTGCCATAAAAAACCCCCTGTTTATAGAATAAAAAATAAAATAACTAAAAAATATAAAAAATAAATTAATTAAAAAAATGAAAAAATAAAAAATCTTTATAAGACAGTATCTACATCAGAAATGCTGTCTAAAACAATAATGTCAATATCCTCTTCATTCACTCTTTCCTTTTCATCCTCATCCAAAGTGGAATTGACTAAAATAGCGCTCATTCCTGCATTGACTGCTCCCATACAGTCAACATCCAATTTGTTTCCAACCATGATGCTTTTCTTAACGTCACATGCCATTCTTCTGCATGCTTCAATATAGATTTCAGGATCCGGCTTTTCAACGCCCACCTCTTCTGAAGTGATTACAATATCAAAAAAGTGGTATAGATTCAATCTGACTAACTTTTCCCATTGCTTAATGGTGATTCCATTGGTAATGGCTCCTAGCTTATATCCTTTGCTTTTAAGATAAATCAATATAGCACTTGTTCTAGGGAATGGCCTTAAAAGAGCAAATTTCACATTGTGATATGTTGTCATTCCAATAGCTACCAAAAGAGGATCTTCCTTGCCTAAAACTTCCTGTGTTAAGATATTGAAGTGTTTGGAATAGTTTGAACCCTTATCCTTAATGATATCCTTTAATAAATCATATGCTTCATCCGGTTCCAAAGGCAAACCATTGTTGCACATACTCTCAATAGCCGCATGTCTTGCCAAATCAGCAAAACTTGAAGTGTCTACAAGTGTATCATCAATATCAAAAAATACCGCTTTTGTCATTATTACACCAAATAATAAGTCTTTAAGTCAGTCAAGTATGAAATTCATCTTACAATTTCTAATTATATATTTATTTTATTATTATATAAAAATTCCTAAAATTTATTTATTGGACCAAATATTTCCAAATTTAAATTGATTAAGTATTAAAAGAAAGCATCCAAACTTTGTTGTCTTTCATTGGAAGATAATTCCCTTAATCTATCCTTATCATAACCTAAAGGCTCCATCATCCTTGAAACCGCAGGAATCAATTGATTTTCAATATAATATTCCCTATCATATTCGATTCCTTCACTGTATTCATAAGGAACCGCACGCTCACTGATTGAACCCTTGCCTTTTGCAATTATGTATTGGACAATGGTTCCCTTGCCTACCTTGATTCCATGAGCCTCTATCTCTCGAGCTGCAACAACATGAGGTCCAACTTGCTTATAATCATCAAGGTTTTTGGTAATCTGGGTATGAATAATCAGTTCCTTCATATCCAAGTTTCCGGATTTGATTTGCTTTAGAACCTTGCTGATGATCTTTTCGGCTTTTTTGACATCCCCCTCCTTCAAGATAGCCATCAGGATATCTTCCTGAGTCTTTTTAGCTATTGGCGCCCAATCTCTTCTGACAAGTTCAAGGCCTTTTGCAATAATCTTTCCATCTTCAATTACAGCATACCTTTTCTTGCTTACAAAGAATCCTCTCCTATAGAATCCTTCAAATTCCAATTCCATTGTACCTGGTAAAGATCCATTAAAATAAGATAAAAACTTATCCTTCTGCACTTTTATCTCATTTTCAATAGCTATTTGCTGTGGGGATTCGCTCATTTTTACACCTGAAAAATAATAAGTATTTAACTATATAAATATATAATTTTTTTCTTTTTATAATTATGTATTATTTGAAATAGGAATATTGTTTTTTACCTATCTGATAACTATCTAAAAACTATTTAATATTATCTAACTATCTAATAACTATCTAATAACTATCTAATAACTATCTAATAACTATCTAATAACTATAATATAGCTATCAGATAACTATCGATTTGCTATTTAATAAATATAAGGAGGATAAACATTTAATTTAAAATAGCTAAGTTATTATTAAGAATAGTTTTATATATTAAACTTAATCGAAATAAGTTCTATAAGTTTAAAACAAAAAATAAATAGGATGAAGTTTAATATAAAATAAAACAGTTGAAGGGATACTATGAAAGACTCTGAGAAAATTATTATAGAATTCATCAAATTGTCCAAAAACAGAGAGAAAGTGTTTAGAGCACTAGAAGGAGAAACTTTAAAGCCTACGGATATAAGCAAAAAAACTGGTATCCATAGGAATAATGTCAGTCGAATATTAAGCCAATTGAGAGAAAAGGAGTTGATTCGTTTATTGAATCCTGAAACCAAACGAGGCCGATTATACGAATTAACAGATTATGGCAATGAGATTCTAAATTTAATGAAATCTTAAATACAAAAATTCATTAGATTTTAAAAAAAAAAGAAGAAAAATA
>NZ_JAFQQZ010000031.1 GCF_017410345.1 Methanobrevibacter sp. | reverse complement strand
GTTAAATTCGTTGTATACAGAGGCCATTAGAAAAAAAGGACAAATAAATGAACCTTTAGAGGAATATAAGGAAACTAAAATAGATATTGAATCAAAATGGCATGAAGAGGAAATAAGTCCAAGTGATTCAGATATAGTTCTTGCAGCAGGTGATGGAAGCTATAATAAAAAGAAATATCTGAGCTTCAATTTCTATGCTGTATCTGCGGAGTCCCTAATCTATAATCCAAATGACCTTGAATCAAAGCTAAAGACCATTGAATCTGCAGAGCTTGATATAATCCCTCATCAATCCTTTTTGGAAGAAAGATTGCGTAATATGATGAGCATTTTTGAGATAAAAACAGCAATTAAGACTTTTAAGGATTATGAAATCGATTATTATATGGATGACGGATCTATTTTAGGAGATTTAATACGTCCAATTCCTGTTGAAAAAAGCATTTCAGCAGAATATAAGGAAAACATAGTGGCCTTAGTTAAGGAAAAACTTGAATCTGAGATAGAATCAGATGAATTAGATTTATCCTCCTTTAACTTCAAGGAAGAATTTAAAGACTTGTTTGAAGATGAAAACATCGATGAATATGCGTTAATTACTTTCTTAGAAAGTTTAGAAAACCTGATTGCCTTAAAGTATCTATTGGAAAACAAGAAGAGAATAATTGCAATTTCCAAAACATCATCAAGCAATGAACTCTTCCATGCAAATATTCCAGATATGGCTATTTTAGATGGAATGACAAGAAAACAAGGCTTTAGCGAACCTTATCATAGAAAGGTAACCTATAAAACAAAGCATGATTTTCCTATAGAAAATGAGTTCTTTAGAGAATTATGGTTTACAATATTCTTTGCAAGGCTTGATGACAATAAGAATATTATCAAGATAGAGTTACCTTATTATACAAAGGATTTAAATGAAATCAGGGAAATTTTAAGGGTTCTCAAATCAAATTCAACTGAAGGATATCCATATCTGCTTAAAAAAGCACATAAGGATGTTGTCATATCAAATCAGGATATGGATAGCTTATCTAAGATAATTGGATTTTTGGATAAATCCGGCCGTGAAATGTTAAATTAAGATTAAAAATTAATAATATTTATAAAATTAAGTAAAATATTGAGTTTAGAGGTTTAAAAATGATTGGAAGATGTATAGGAGAAACATCTCTTATTGAAGTAAGCTTTATTTCAAAAGAAATGCCACAAGTAGGGGAATATGTAACACTTGAATATGATGGAAAGATCATTTTAGGAATGATAGAATCAATGGTTCGTGGAAGCGTATCATTAAATGAGGACATATATGACCCAGATACAATCGCAAAGATTAGGGAAATCGAAGGTGATGACTACTACATTAGAGGAAACATCACAATTCTTGGTGATGTGAATGATAATCTAAAGCTACCACGTACTCCAGCACCTCCTGGAACTCCTATTTATCTTGCTCCATCAGATGTGCTTGATAAGATATTCCATATTGAAAACTCTTTGAAACTTGGACACCTTATAAACAATGAAGATGTTGAAGTGGGAGTGGACATCAATAAAATGGTTTCCAGACATTTGGCAATTCTTGCAATGACAGGTGCAGGTAAGTCAAATACCGTTTCTGTAATAATAGATGGATTATTGGAGTATAATGGCTGCATGCTTATCTTTGATATGCACTCTGAATATGTGGATGCAGAGTTTACTAATGGTCAAGTGAATGTAATCAAGCCTATGATAAATCCTCAATATATGGAATTTTCAGAGATGAAAAAATTAGCTAAAATTCCTGCATCAGCTCCACTGCAAGAAAGATACTTCAGAAGAGCATTTAATAAGGCAAGAGAATTGGTCCGAGAAGGAACAGCCAGTACAACTGATTTTATAGAATTGCTATACAAAATTTTAGATGACTGGTATAATGATGAGGACTATGACCCGGGAAATAAGAAGAATATTATGGATGTGCTAAATAAGATAGAGGATCTAAACGTAAAATACGATAGGTTATTGAATGTTAATATAGGTGACTTCTTAACTCAAATAAAGCCTGGAATGGCAAATGTCCTTGATTTGGGACAAGTGGATGAAAATACTGCGGAAGTATTGGTTGCCCATGTTCTTAGAAGATCCCTTAGAAGCAGAAAGCAATATGTAAGGCATAATGATGAAAATGCATTGTCTTTCCCAGTATTCTTTGTTGTTGAGGAAGCCCATATTTTGGCTCCACATAGCAGAAATCCGGACAGCAAGTATTGGATTACTCGCATAGCAAGAGAAGGCCGTAAATTTGGTTTAGGTCTTTGTTTAGTAAGCCAATCCCCTAAATCAGTCGATGCTGAAACATTGTCACAAGCCAACAATATGATTATCTTAAGGCTTGTAGAGCCAAAAGACCAAAAGCATGTCCAAACAGCAAGTGAAAGCCTTAGTGAAGATTTGGTAAAGCAATTGCCATCACTTAACATTGGTGAAGCTTTGGTTTTAGGACTTATGACAAAGGTTCCTACTCTTGTTAAAATCAATGAATTTAAAGGACGCCAACGTGGTGGAGATTTAGATATAATCGGGCAATGGAAAAGCAAGAAAGATGATGAAGAAGAAGCTTTACAAAAGGAATTAGACCAATTCGTTAATTTAGGCGGAGGATATTAGATTTGGGAATCTTTATAAATTACCAATGATTATTATTTGTATAATTAAAGTGATTGGAATAATTCTATGAACATAATTTATTTTAATAAATCAAAAAATTCTTAAGAAAATAAGGAGGGTGAAATGAATGCGTTTTGCACATTTATCTGATAGCCATTTAGGTTCAAGACAATTCGGACTATTGGAACGTGAAACAGATTTTTATGATGTATTTGCTAAAAACATAGATAAGATTATAGAAAAAGATGTGGATTTTGTTATTCACAGTGGAGATTTATTTGACAATAACAGGCCTTCTACAGAGGCATTATTAGCATTCCAGAAAGCATTATTAAGATTGAATGAAGCTAAAATACCAATTTATGCGATTGCTGGAAACCATGATTCCATTTTAAGGAAAGGAGCTCTACCTCCACAGGTTCTATTTAAGGATATAGGGCTTAAGTTAATCAGTGATAAAAATCCTGCATATAATGAAGGTCCTGTATTGATTTGTGGAGTTCGCTATGTCCCAAGTTCACAAAGCAGAGCTTTAAAGAATGCATATGACCAATTGTCAAAGCTTGCAGACAAATATCTAAAATCCATTCTTGTATCTCACCAAGGAATTGACAAATGGATGCATGAGGATACTCATGAAATTGAACTGTCTGAAATGCCTAAAAACTTTGATTACTATGCAATGGGCCATGTACACAATTATGTTGAAGAGGATTTCGGCAAAGGAAAATTGGTTTATCCCGGATCTATGGAAATATGGAGAACCAGCGAATCCAATGAAAATTACAGAGAAAACGGCAAAGGATTCGTTGTAGTGGATTTAAGCTATGACAAGCCGCAAGTTGAAAGGGTGAAAATTGACCTTCCAAGAGAATTCTATAAAGAGATAATTGATTATAATAAGTTTGATGAAAGGCTTGCTATCATTAAAGAAGAGATTGAATCATTGGACAATAAGCCATTGCTTGACTTGACTGTTGCCGGAGGAGATTTTGACAGTGCTGAAGTTTATGAAGTAATAAATGACGCAATTGGGGATAGTGTTTTAAATCTAAGACCTAGTTTTAAGCCGGATAAGGTCTTGGATGAGGAGAAATTAATTGATACAACCAAAATTCTTGATCCAAGAGCATTATTGCAAAAAAGAGTTAATGAAAAATATCAAAATGATGATGTGAATAAATTATCTGTTGATCTGTTGGATAATCTCTCTATTGGAAGAATAGATGATGCTCAATTCATTTCAGACAGATTTTACAGTCAGCATTACTATAATGAGGAAGAAGCTAGAGAATTGAATAATGCTCAAATAAATGAATCTGATAGTTTAGATGATTATTTAGATAAGAATTTAGATGATAAAGAAGATTCTCAAAATGAATCTAAACAAATGAGGTTTGATGACTTATAGGGTGATATGATGATATTTACAAGATTAGAATTAATGAACTTTAAATCACATGCAAACACTACATTGGACTTTAATCCAGGAATCAGCTTGATTGTAGGTGAAAATGGTGCTGGAAAGTCTTCTATTTTTGAAGCCATCTCATTTGCATTGTTCAAGTCCTATACCACAAAATCCATTAATGATTTAGTAAGATCCAATAAGAATACTGGTGATAAGATACAAATGATTGTAAGATTGTCATTTATCACTAATGGAATTGAATATAAGGTTGAAAGAACAGTAAGTCCTACCAAATCCAGTTCCAAATCAACTTCCAGCCTATACAGAATTATAGATGGAGAAGAGGAAATCCTTGTTTCTGGAAATAAGGAAGTGGATAAGGAAATAGAAAAAATATTAAGTATGGATTCTTCAACATTCCTAAATGCTATCCATATCAGACAAGGTGAAATAGCTGAATTGATTGATAAGACACCGGCTAATCGTAAAAAATTAATCGGTAAACTATTAAGGCTTGAGGAATTGGAAAAAGCATATGAGAATCTTCCAAGAATCAGTGAAGACTATAAAACAAGAAAAGCTGTTTTAGAGGATAGGATACAGCCAGAATCAGAACTTAATTTTGAACATAAAAAGGCTAAAGAAGAGCATTTCGCTTTAAATGAAAAAAACAATGCCTTAAAAGCAGAATATGAAGCTCTTGAAAAAGATATAGAAATTAAAAATAAGGAAAAAGAGGAATTAGACAAACAAAAGCAGGAGTTCGAAGCTCTTAACTTGAAGTTGGGCCATGAAAAAGAAAACTTGAATGGCTTAAATAAGCTAAAAGAGGAATTGTCTAATAAATATAATGAAATCCTAAAACAGGAAGGTGAAATGAATCTTTTAAAACCATACAGTGAAAAACTTCCAGTATATAATAAATTTAAGGATTCACTTAGCAATTTAAACAGATTCAAAGATGAAGAAAAGAATAATAAGGAAATCATCACTAAGATTGAAGGATATAAATCCACCATAGAATCTGAAAAGGATAATCATGAAAAGTTCATTTCTTTAGAAGGTGAAATCAAAGCCTTAAACAATAAAAAGGTGGAATTGTTTGCTGAATTAAAGCGCATGAAGGATTTGGAATCTCAAAAAAGCACTTTAACTGGCGATATCGAACACTACAATAAAGAATTGGATAAGTTTTATAATGATGCAAAGATAGTTTTATCAGAATTTGAAGAGGAAATAGATCCAATCAAAAGCAATGATGATTTGAATAATTTGGAAAGTCTTGTTGAAAGTCTTTTAACCAATCTCAAAAATGAGATTAATGAGATTGATGAGGAATTGAAAAAATTAAATAAGGAATCAATCAGTTTAAAGCAAGAAATCAAATCATTGGATGAACCATTGGCTGACATAAAAAAGGTTGAGAATAAATGTCCTGTTTGTCAGTCTGATATTAGTGAAGATAAGAAAAATGAACTCATTCATATGTATGAGGAAACAATATCTGCCAATACTAATAAGATTAATGAAAATAATGAAATTATCACTAAATTAAATAAAGATAAATCATTAAAAGATGCTAATTTATTGAAGCTTGATTCAATTAAAACAAAGATATATCAGAACAAACATATTGTTGGAGATTTGGATAAGCTTACAAAAAGTTTAGAGACTGTTGATGCTAAAATCTATGAACTTCAAGACAAAAAGAATGAACTTGAAGAGTTAGATAAGATTATAGAAACTAAAAATATTGAGTTCAAAGAGCTTGAATCTCATAACAAAAAGTATTTGGACGCTAATACTCTTCTTAAGTCATTTCCTGAGGAATCCAAAATCAAGGATGAACTATATACCATTTCAGGTAAGATCAATCTTGAAGAGGGAAAGCTCAAGGAATACATCATCATAGATTCCAATCTTTCCTTGGATATTAGTGATGAAGCTCTTGATGGATTGATAAAAGACTTAAGTGATAAGGACACTAAATATCATGTCTTATTAGGTTCAGTAAAAGGAAAAGCGGAATATGAGGAGAAGATTAAGGCTAAAGAAGAAGAGATATCCGCAAAGGAAAATGAAATCAAAGAGATTAAAAATGCCATTGGATCTTCAGCTTATAATGAAGAAAACTATAAGAATATGATAATCCTAATTGATAGATTAAATGTTAAATACAATGGATATGCTCAAGAGATTGCAGTTAACGACAACAATCTAAAAATCTATGAAACCACGGTGGAAACAATCGAAAAGACCATTGAGCAAAATAGAAAGAACAAGGAAGAATATATTGCTGTTAAGGAATATTACGGATTGCTTGAATATTTCAGAACATTATACAGTAAGGATGGTATCCAAGGGGACTTAAGAAGTCAATCAAGACCATTAATTCAAAAGTATACCCGAGAATTCTTTGAAAAATTCAATTTCAACTATTCTGACTTGATATTGGATAATGAATATAACATTTCCATTTACGGTCCTGAAGGGGAAGCTAATATTGAAATGGTCAGCGGCGGTGAAAAAATAGCTATCGCTCTTGCATTGAGGTTAGGCATTACACAGGCTATGTCAAAAGGAAACATTGAAACAATACTCTTGGATGAGCCTACTATTCATTTAGACAGTTTCCGCAGACAAGAGTTAATCACTGTTTTACGCAGCATGAATGTAATTCCTCAAATGCTCATTGTTACTCACGATTCAGAATTGGAAAATGCTGCAGATACCCTTATCAGAGTAGAAAAAGAAGATGGTATCTCTCAAGTTAAAATAAACAGTTAAAAACAGTATTTTGATAAGTAAATTTAATTTAATTTTACTTATCCTTTTTTTATTAATTATTTTTTTAAAGATAGATTTATTTTTTCTTAAAATTAAAAAAGAAGGAATGATTTATTTAGAAATCATCACATAATTCGTCATAATCTCCACTTACAATGGATCTTATATCATCTACAATGCAGTTTGCATTCCAGCCTACTACTGTTTTTGCCTTTGCTTCAAGCTCTTCTGGAACTATTTCCATTCCATAAGGGCGCACTAAAAGAATAGGAATGTCAAATTCTTCAGCCTTTTCAATTAAAGTATCAATTTGAATCTGATTATAATTGTAGATGCCAGATAAAACAACTATAACATCCACTTTTTTAAAGAAATCCTCTCCAAATGGAGCATAGTCTCTTGCCATTGATTCAGTCCATAAGAAATCTGGTTTTGAGTATAGCTTTTCAGTAAATTGGCCATATTCGTTTTCCTGATCGATTCCACGGGTTATAATGAGATTATAGATTTTATTGTCCTGTTCCTCTTCAAACATTTTATCCTTCCTTTTCAATTTCATTAAATTTTTTTACTTATATTTAATTTGTTTTTTAAATATTAAAAATTTTATATAAAATTATCGATTGATTATAAAAATGAATATTAAAATGAATAAAAAACAGATATTTAAGTCAATGAACTTAATCAATTAAAGTAAAGATGAAAAATTGGCAATGAAAAAATTATGAAAAAATCTATAAAAATCCTAAAAAAAGTATAAAAAAGATAAAAATTAAGTATTTTTAGTTTTTTTATATGGGATAATCATTTTTTTTAAAAATTACTTAATTTTTATTCTTTAACTTAGTTAGAGTCTTACCTTAAAAGGTTATCTTCAATTTAATTTTTATAAGTCATTATTTATAAATGTAATGTTTATTTAATGTATTATTTCCTATTGATTTTGATATTTAATAGGAAATATTAATTATTATTATGATTAAGGCAATATCTTTAAGTTAAATAATATTTCAATAACTTTAATACAATTTAAAAAAAACTTATTACTCAATTAGAGTTTACTAAACATTAAAATCAAGTTTATATAAATGACTGTCTAACAAAATTAGCTAAAAGATTTATCAATATTTTATTTTTTTATCCTATTAAAAGGATTCCTCATAGATTCTCATCAGAAAATGAGCGAGGGAAACAATATCCATACGATTATGCTCAATTATAGGAACCAAAGGACCGATATTATTTGTTGTGAGATATGTTCTATAGTAATCTGGAATATATGCTCCAGGGACATCATCTTCACGCCTGATGTCAAACAGATGCTCTTCTATAGTGGTCAGTTTGCAATTTGGGAGCTTGTCTTTCCATAGATTGCGGGCAGGATAGATAAGATCAAAATGGGTCTGGTCAAGTTTGGAGTTTATCCTATATAATCTGGCCCTATTCTTGATGAATGGAATGTCAAAGATTGCCCCATTGTAGGTCACATGTACGCTTGCTTCATCAAGATGTGACAGATATGCCTCAATGAGTGCAGGCTCCTCTTCCTTCTCCCTAAGCAGATACTGGTTGGATTCGATGCATTTTCCCTTTATTTCAGCGATTCCGATTAAGATGATTGGAGCACTTGAGAGTCCAAGGGTTTCAATATCCATAAACTTAAGGTTGAATGGATCAAGTGAACTTAAGGCCTTTAAGGTGCTGTTCTTATAATCAGGATACTTGTTCAGGCTTTTCAATAGATTGAATTCTTTTATGAAGCAGTTCTTCTCAATCTTTTGAATCAGTTTCTCTGCCTTTTTCCCATAGCTTGGATGATTTATCAGGTCATAGAATGTATGGTAACCGTCCTCCTTAAGCTTCATTTCAGTTTGAAGCCCGATGCCAGGCATTAACCTTAAGTTGGAGGCCAATTCATGCTTGATGGATTCCCTTTTGTTTTCCAGTGAAAAGTCTATCTTTTCCTTTCTTGTGATTCTTAATGTCTCACCGTAGATATTTTCAATCACCTTGCTTCCTTCAATATCCAGCAAATCCCAATCCTGATATTTATGCATCAATCCGAATTTCAGATTGTTGAAATAGGTTGGAGAGTCTAATCTGGCTCTCTCATAAGTTTCCTTTGAAGGATTTTCTGAAGTCAATGAATTTGACAGGATCCTTTCCAAATATGCTTCATGTTCTTCTCTGCGGGACATTGTATCTAAAGGTTAATATTTAAGAATTTGCTTAAAAAATCAATTTAATTTAATCATTCATAAAATTAATATGGAATGTAATATAAGTATAAGGCAATTCACAGCAAGGAACAACATCTCTTGAATTGATTACAACCTTTCCAAACTTATCCAAGTATGATTCAATCTCAGCTCTGACGGCTTTGACCTTATTTGGGTCATGAATCCTTACATTTCCCAGAAAACTGGTTCCCTTGGATGTTTTCATGACTGAAATCCCATCTATCCTATAAGGCAATTCATGCTTTTCAAGAATATTGTTAATGTCTGTATTGATTTGCTCTTTTATTTCATTCTTATTCTCATTAGTGATTTCCATTATATCACCTTGAAATTATAAGTGTTCTATAATATTTATTTGAATTTCATTTTATTAATGCTTTAATTCCAATAGGAATTCATTGGCCTCTTCATGAGCGGAATCTATTGAAATGGCCTTTTTTACAAAGGATAATGCTCCCATCTTATCCTCTTGCTCATAAAGTATTCTTCCAATGAGATAATATGCATCTGCACTATCCTTTTTTATTATGATATTGGTTAATATTTCCTTGGCAATGCTGTAGTTTCCCTTATCATATTCCTCCAAAGCATCATTATATGCCTCTTCCAACGGATCTGTCTCTTCAGCTTCAGCTTGCTCATCGATTATTTCATCTGTATTTTGATTATCACGATTTTTTTCATCATTATTTTCATTTTCATTATTGGTTTCCTTTTGATTATAATAGGTTTCATTATATGAGATATTTTCTTCCAAATCCTGATTTTCCAAGGCAGACAACTCCTCTGGAGACAATTTATTCATCTCCTCCCACATGTAATCCAAAATGAATTCTGTAGCTTTCTTATGCAATGGCTTGTTCTCGTTTCCACATTTTGGTGAGTAGATGCAGGAAGGACATCCCTCTTCACATTCACAGGTCTTAAGGAGATTCCTGGTGGAATCGGTTAATTTGCTGAATACATCAATTGCCTTTTCACATATTCCTATTCCACCTTCATAGGCATCATAGATAAAGATTGAGGCTTCCTGTGTGTCTTCATGATAATTTGTTGAAAGTCCGCCAATGTCAAATCTGTCACACATCACATGTAGTGGGAAAAGACCGATCAGTGCATGTTCCGCTCCGTGAAGACCTCCTGCAAAGACTTCACTTTCATTCTTGAATTTGTCCTCCAATGCCTCCTTGACGCTATCTGGAATGGTGAACCATAATCCCTTTGTCTTGAATTTCAAAGGAGGCAAATCCAGAATATATGTTCCGATAGTCTTGGAAAACTCCATTCTTTTGTACTTATAGTAATCTTCCTCTACTTCAAGCTCTCCATAGTGGACAGTAAAGTCTCCGATTTTAACCTTCTTGATCTTTTTGATGATTTTTGTTTGAGTTTTCTTAAGAGCAACTGTGTGAGCGTTGACGTCTCTTTTGATTACATCAATGATATGGGTCTTGAAGTTTACGTTT
The DNA here is from genome assembly GCF_017410345.1 of Methanobrevibacter sp. Taxonomy (NCBI): domain Archaea; kingdom Methanobacteriati; phylum Methanobacteriota; class Methanobacteria; order Methanobacteriales; family Methanobacteriaceae; genus Methanobrevibacter; species Methanobrevibacter sp. Next base: position 6,989 of record NZ_JAFQQZ010000031.1, on the reverse strand, counting down.
GTAACGATATAGGTTTGGCCCTTATTGATTAGAATGGCTCCTTCATGAGCTTCCCTATACATTTGGGACCTTTCTATCTTCTCTATCAGTCTGCTTTCATTCATCACGCTGAATATTTCATTTGAAATCTGGTCAAGTGAGAATTCAAATGCAGGATTGTCATCATATGGATAGATATAAAGTCCTGCACTCTTTTTAAGGTCTCTATTTTTAATTATCTCCTCTGCAAACTCTTCATCTACATTGAATACATCTTCCAGTTCCTCTGGTGAGAGAGGCAATTCATTGGCAGCACAGATTATATGATTGTTCAATAGCTTCTCATTGTTCAAGTCAATTACAACATTCTCATGAGGCTTGTCAAAGAAGAATTCAGGATTCTTCATGAAGTACTGGTCCAATTGGTTTTCAAAGGCAACCAGAATGACAAGGGATTTCTGATTTCCCCTTCCGGATCTTCCTCCCTGCTGCCAGGTTGAAATCATGGATCCAGGAAAACCTGAAATGATTACCGCATCAAGGCTCCCTACATCTATTCCCAATTCAAGTGCATTGGTTGAAGTGACTCCCAGATATTTCCTTGATTTGAGGCCATCCTCAATTTCTCTTCTGTCTTCTGCCAAATAGCCTGCCCTATAGGCTGAGATTCTGTCCACATACCTTTTCTTGGTATGCTCCATGTCTCTTTTTGTCCATAATGCAATCAGTTCTGCAATCTTTCTGCTTGATGTGAAGCATAATGTCTGTATGTCTTTCAATAGCAGATAGAGGAATATCCTTTCGGTTTCCATATGTATGGACAGATTCTCATCATCACTGTTTACTGGGAGCTTCTTGTATGGATTGTATAGGATGAAATCCTTTTCACCGCTTGGAGATGAGTCCTCATCAATCAATTCAAATTCCTCTCCAGTCAGCTTTTCCGCAAGTTCCAATGGATTTGCAAGAGTTGCAGATGATAATATGAACTTTGGATTTGAACCATAGAAATTAGCGATTCTCTTAAGTCTTCTAATCAGGAATGCAACATTTGAACCGAATATTCCCTTATAATAATGGGCTTCATCAATGACAATATACTTTAAGTTTGAATAGAAACGTTCCCATTGATGATGCCATTGCAAAATCAAATGGATCTGATAAGGATTTGTAAGGATAACTCTTGATTCCTGTCGGATCTTATACCTTTTGGCCTTTGGTGTGTCACCGTCATAGGGATTCGGATTCAAGTCAAGTTCCATCATTTCATCGAATTTTCTCAAGACCTTCAATTGATCGTATGACAATGCCTTTGCAGGATAGATGTATAATGCGCATGCGTCATTATCCTTAATGAGTTCCTCCAGAACAGGTATGTTAAAGGATAAGGTCTTTCCACTGGCTGTTGGTGTGGTGATGATTATATTCTTATCCTCTCTGGATTTTTCAATGGCCAATGCCTGGTGCCTGTATAGCTTGATATCCTTTTCTTCAAGGTAGTGCAATATTTTATCCTCTAGGTTCTCGACCTTCTTATATCTGGCTTCCTTTGCAGGAATTGTCTCGACATGCTCAATCTTTCTCCTGAAGCGAATATCGTTCTTGAACTTGTCGATATTTTCCATTTCATCCTTGTCTTTAGCCATATTTGTCATGAGAATCAATAGATAATTTAATTAATATTTTAATTTATTATTTAATTTATTATTCTAATTTTTGTACTGAATTTTTATAAATTTTCATTTTAATATTTCAAAATAATATCAATTTAACTAATAAATATATATTTGGTCATCAAATCTAATAAAACTTACCATATATTTGATATTGGACTTAATAAAACTTTCTCTATTAGTTTTCATATGCTCTTAGCCTAGTTTTTTAAATACAAAAATTAAAATATTTCATAAATTAATATAATTATATAATATGAAAGTATAAGATTTGAATAATTGATTAATACTCATCATGGAATTTAATTTAATTAATCTAAATAATTTAATTGATTTCATTTAATTTATGCAATTAAAGAGAATGTAAGAGGGGTAAGTTTGATAGACTATAAGGAATTTGAAGAGATTGTTGTAAATGTTTTGGAAAGGGACATCTCCTCAAATGAAGACCAAAAATTAGCCATTTCATCACCTAAGGACCAATCATTGTTCATTGTGGCAGGTCCAGGTTCCGGAAAGACAACCGTCATGGTGCTAAAGATATTGAAATTCATTTTTGTCGATGACGTTTCACCTAATGAGATATTGGCAACCACCTTCACAAGAAAGGCAGCCAGTGAACTTCTCTCACGTATTCTAAGCTGGGGAGATAAGATAAGGTCCAAGCTGATTGCAAATTATATGGATAGGATGTTCAGCGGTGAAATCACTGATGATGGCATAATAAGGGAAATCAATAGAATTGACTTCAATCAGATAAATATCGGAACCATTGACAGCATAGCAGATGAATTATTGCGTGTCTATCGTCAGGCAGGAACAAGCCAGCCTATTCTGATTGAGGATTTTGTTGCAAATTCCGTTATGATTAACGAATGTCTTCTCAAGGATGACAGATATAAGCATGAGTCATTGCAGGAGTCTTTGGCTGAGATTACAGGTAAGCAATCAAATACTGACCAAAAGCCTAAAGTGAAGAACCTGACAATGATGGCAAGCATATTGATTGAAATCAAGGAGCATATCTACTACAATATGATTGACATCAGGGATATTCTAAAAGACATCAAAACCCATGAAACAGGCAAGCAATTGGCTTTAAAACTAATTTTGGAATATGAGGAAATACTAAAAAGCCAGAATATATATGACTTTGCAATGCTTGAAACCGAATTCCTTAAAAGGTTGAATTCAGGAAGTTTAAATTCTTTTCTAAATGATATAAAGATCATTCTGGTTGATGAATATCAGGATACAAACCTGCTGCAGGAAAGCATTTACTTCAGAATTGCCGCATCGGCAATTGAAAATGGTGGAAACATCACTGTAGTGGGGGATGATGACCAATCATTATACCGCTTTAGAGGGGCTAGCGTAGACCTCTTTACCAATTTCATTGAAAGAATCGCTGCAATAGGCATTGTTGCAGAGGAAGTTAACCTAAAAACCAACTACCGTTCCACTGAAAACATCATAGACCTATGCAATGATTTTGTCGAATTGGACGAGGAATACCAATCTGCCCGTGTAAAGGAAAAGCCTCCGATTGAATTTCCTAATAATGAGGGACATGAAAATGATGATGGATCAGATTTGACTGATGATTCAATTCCAATATTAGGAATGTTTCGAAACAATGAGCAGATGCTTGCAAATGACTTGGCCAAATTTATTGATGAACTGAATAGGAATGGAGTAGTCAAACGAAAGATAAAGAGAGTCTTGACCAAGGAAGAGAATCAAAAGTTCAATTCAGATAACAAAAATACATTAATCAATTATAGAGATAAGGGATTTGATTTGGCTGAAGGAGCCGATGAGATAGTCATTGAGCTTGGTGAAGAGGGTTCAGCTGAGGATATTGCATTCCTAACCTATTCTCCAAAGGAACTTACAGCCAGAGGACAGCGCACATTTCCTTTCATATTGAAAAAGCAATTGGGAAGATTGAGACAGCCTATTGAAGTCTTCAACCCTAGAGGACAGGATCTTCAGAACATAGACTGTGTGGCTGTATTCTGTGGCTTGATGCTGGAATGCATAGACCCTAATTCAAGATATCAAAGAACTAATGACAAATTGCCTAATTCCGCAAGCCTTAACATGAATGTTTGGCGCAGAAAGGCCAATTCATATATAAAGGATGTCAATCCGGAGCCCCATTCTCCGGTTTCATTGGAGAAATTCGTCACACATTGGCAAGTGAGACATCCATTTTCATCAGATGAATCAAGTGATATGAAATGGCCTATAAAGGCAAATCTGATGGAATTGGCATATAAGCTGGTTAGCTGGATTCCTGAATTTCAGGATGATGACGAAGGAGTGGTCTATCTAAAGGCAATTACACAGACAATCACTCAAACAAGCTTCTTCAACAAATATTCTGCAAACATTGACTTCTCATCACCGGAGGCTGAAAAGGAATCAGTCAATGAGGCATTGCTGAATATCTTTGTGCCAATAGCCAGCGGTGGAGTTCAAATAGATGAAAACCTCTTTGAAGTGATTCCTTCCAATCGCTTCAATATAATGTCAATCCATCAGGCTAAGGGATTGGAATTCCCTCTTGTGATTGTTGATGTGGGATCAAGATTCAAAAAGAATTATTCAAGGGATGCAAACTTAAGATTCCCTAAGAATGCGGATTCCTCTTCCATAATTCAGGATAGGATCAGGGAATATAGTGCATTGTCCAATAAGGATAGGGATTCAAAGGACTGTGCATTTGATGATTTGACAAGATTGTATTTCGTTGCATTCTCAAGGGCGAAGGATGTTTTGCTCTTGGTTGGGTTAAATCCAAACATTGATGGATATACACAAAATGAAAAACTTATGAAAATACCTAATGTTGCATTAGGTTGGAATAGAGATGAAGAATTTATAGGGTTTGATAATATTTATTTAATTTAATTAATGGTTTCTTTAAGCAAATTATATCAAACTATTTATGAAAAATATGATGATTTTATTATAATTAAGATTTGATGGAAATTAGAATTTATTAGAAATATAATAAATTGTTAAAAATTCAAAATTTTAGAAATTTAAAACATTATTTCAAAAAAGGTGTAAAAATGAAATTATCCACTAGATCAAGGGAATATATCATACCGGAATATAGCTTAACCGGTGATTTATTATCATTTTTAACTTGCAATTTACAGTATCGTTATCAAAACAAGGGCAATCTTCCGCCATCAATGCCTGTTCAATTGTGGTTTGGAGAATTCATTCATGGAACCTTGGAAGAGGCATTCTTAAAATGGAAAAAGTATTCAGATAGCGATAAGATGAATTTTCCTTGGGATTGGGAAAGTGAAATAAAGCCTATTGAAGACCTGATTACAGGCAGGCTTAATGTCAAGGGATTGAATCCTCCAATTGAATACCAGAATAATTATGGTCCTAAGGATAACATTTACAGTGCAAGACTGGAGCGTTCCATCAATCTTTGGGGACCTCATCTTTTCCCTTTGATTGAAGATACGGAAGTGCTGATAAAGGGATTGAGGGAGTTGACAGATGAAAAGTCAAGGTCTGACTATTATTCAATCAATGGTGTTGTAGATGTATTGAGCTCAAGGATGGTGGATAAGTTCTATCGAAAGACAAGCAATAATCCTTTGCAGCAGACATTGGATGATTATTTCAATCTTTCTCAAGAAAATAGCATAATAGATTATCTATATAAGAATGAGGAGTTTAAAAGACTTTTGAATGATGAATTGAATGAGTATGAAATCATCATCGATTATAAGGGAATGAGAAGGCCAAGCGCACCATCCAAAGAGGAATTGGAGAAAATCCAGTCATTGATGGAAAATGGAGAGCTGTTTGATTCCGAGGAATACGCCAAGTATAAGGTTTGGATTCAACATGAATGGCAGATCTTGACATATGCATGGCTAAGGAAAAATCAGGAAGATTATGACAAGCCGATTGTAGGAATCATTTTCTACTTGAATGAATTGGTTCCATCCAATGATGACCTGAAGGCAATAAAGGAAGATTTGATAAACGATCAGACTGACATTTCTCTAGATTTGATAAGTGATGCTGATTGGGAGAAGTTAAGGAATTGGAATGAAGACTCTGAAATAGCTATCCATAGGGACCTGTCAGACAAGTTCAAGATGGACAGGTCCATTAGAATCATCAATATTGAAGATGAATTGATTGGCAATTCCTTAGAGCAATTCGATAATGTTGTAAATGATATAGAATCATCTTTGAAACGGGAGATGAATGGCTGTAAGATTAAGGATGCATGGAAAGCCGAAGCTGAAGATAGGACATGCAGTGCTTGTGACTTCAGAACATTCTGCAATAAGAAAAACTGTGAAGATACAGAGAATAAACAGGTATTTACTATCCCTTAAAATACAAGTCTTTTATCCTTAAAATAGCTGATTAATATATTTTTTAAAAGATAGACTGAAAAAAGATTAAATTGAATAAAAAAAAGAAAAATTAGTTATAATTTTTATAACTAAATTAAATGTTTTCAAAAGCTTCCATCAATGGCTTTATGCTGTCAAGGGGCAATCCGATGATGATTTCCTCATCCACGATTCCTGCATAGCCTCTGGAACCGTTGCATGCCAATGTTGCATTAGCCTTATTGGTAACATAAGGAGCACTTACAGCATCTGCACATAATGATTGAATACCTGCACAGCTGTATTCAACCTTTCCACCTTGGTTGTATACTATTCCTTGAGTGATGAACATTCCGAATTTAGGAAGTGTGATGACAACAACAACATCAGGAATGAAATCAGCCTTTTCAAGAGGTGCATAGATGATTCCTAAGCTTTGCTCGTCTTTTCTTGGAATGTTATCTATGACAGACTTAGCGGTTTCAACACTATCGAACCTGCCTAATTTATAGTAAAATTCACCAGTAGCAATCTTAGGAGGAAGGGGTTCCAAACCCATAGCAGATGATCCTCCTTTACATTTCTGTTCAGCAGCGGTTGAATAGAACATGGCCCCATCGGCTGCTTTGGTTACCATCTCACAATGTCTGATGGTCTCATCTATCTTTTCAACGCCTTCTGGTATTTCACTTTCATCATTAAAGAACTTAATGGCTACAGGAAGTCTTGTTAAATTAAGTTTTTCCTTTAAGACTTCAGCAGTTTTTACATTATCTTCTACAATATAATCCATCTCATCACCTGTTAAAATAAATTTATAAGAAAATTCCTTCAATTATTTATTTCTTGATTATGATATATTAAGGTTATGAATTATTATTCATTATGCTTTTAAGTTTTTTATAATTTTTTTAATATTGATTTTTATGTTTTTCTTAATAAGGATTTTTAT
>NZ_JAFQQZ010000030.1 GCF_017410345.1 Methanobrevibacter sp. | reverse complement strand
TTTTTTTAAAATTTCTAAAATTTTCCTAAAAAACAGCTAATTTTTTGTAATACTGAAAGTAATACTTTTATTCACAATGAGTAATATTCGTAATTTTCACGATTTTTAATTTTTTTCTTTATTTTTAATTTTAGAGATTATATTATCTTTATCTACTGTATTAAGATTAAATTGATATTGATTTTTTATTTTATAATGGATATATGTATTATTTTTAAGTTTCATTGATTTTAATCAATTTAAAAAAGTATTACTTTTAGCCAAGTTTATAATAAAAAATTTTTAAAAAATTATTACTTATAAACCTTTCTATTTAATTCTTAAACGAATGTTTATATTATATATTAAATAAACTAATATTTGTATACCAAATAGCTGGCTATTGCAAAAATTTTGCTGGATAGCTTACTCATAAAAAACTAAAAGTTTTTTCATGGGTGGTATATTAACTCTATTTATTTAGGAGGGAAAAAATTGGCAAAGTTTGATGATAAAGTCGATTTATACGACGACAGAGGTTCATTAGTCGAAGCTGATGTACCAATCGAAGCTCTAAGTCCGTTACACAACCCTGCTATTAAGAATATTATTAGCGGTGTAAAAAGAACTGTAGCTGTAAACTTAGAAGGTATCGAAAAATCTTTAAAAACTGCTTCCGTTGGTGGAGCAAAATCTAAAATTTTAGGTAGAGAAATGGATCTTGACATCGTAGCTCAAGCTGACTCCATTAACGCTACTATGAAAGAAATGCTTCAAGTAACCGAAGACGACGACACTAAATGTGAAGTACTCTCTGGTGGAAAAAGGATTTTAGTCCAAATTCCAACTATCAGATTAGACTCTTCCGCAGAATACTCCGTAGCAACCTTAGCTACCGCAACTGCATTAACTCAAGCTATTATCAAAGAGTTTGACGTAAACATGTACGACGCAAACATGGTAAAAGCTGCTATCTTAGGAAGATACCCACAATCTGTAGAATACATGGGTTCCAACTTAAAAACCATGTTAGACGTACCACAAAAATTAGAAGGTCCTGGTTACTCCTTAAGAAACATTAAAGCAAACGACTTCGTAGCTGCTACCTTAAAAAATACTTTACAATCCACTGCTCTTGCAAGTATTTTCGAACAAACTGCAATGTTTGAAATGGGTGACGCAGTCGGTGCATACGAAAGAATGCACTTATTAGGTTTAGCTTACCAAGGATTAAACGCAGACAACATGGTATTAGGCCTCGTACAAGACAACGCAAAAGACGGTACTGTAGGTACTATCGTACAAGACACCATTGCTAAAGCTGAAGCTGACGGTGTAATCGCTGTAGAAAAAGAATTAACCGGATACAACATGTACGCAACCAGTGATGCTGCAAAATGGAACGCATATGCTGCTGCTGGATGTACTGCTGCTATTATGGTTAACGTAGGTGCAGCAAGAGCTGCTCAAGGTATTCCATCTACTATTCTCTACTTCAACGACAACATCGAATTCGCTACCGGTTTACCTGGTATTGACTTCGGTAGAGCTGAAGGGGTAGCTGTAGGATTCTCTTTCTTCTCTCACTCTATCTATGGTGGAGGAGGTCCTGGTTTATTCAACGGTAACCACGTAGTAACCAGACACAGTAAAGGATTTACCATCCCTTGTGTAGCTGCTGGTATGGCATTAGATGCTGGTACCCAACTCTTCTCTCCAGAAGCAACTTCTGGATTAATTAAAGAAGTATACAGTGAGATTGACGAATTCAGAGAACCACTCAAATACGTTGCTTTAGCAGCTGCTGAGATTAAAGGTGACATCTAATTATCGAATTAATTTTTGTTAATTAAAATCTAATTTAAAATTCACAATAAATAATAAATATTTGAATCATTTGATTTGAATAACTGAGGTTAAAATAATGGATATTGAAATATTTCCACACAGAATTTTAGGTACTGACACAACTGAAAAAGTATTGAATGATTTGGAATCTTTGGATTCAGTTAAAAGAACAGTTATTCAAGGACCAAGACTCCCACCTCAAGATGAGATTGACCGTATTTATGGCGATCGCAGAGTCATTGTGGTAAACGGTGAGGAAGTTGAATTGAAAGTTAGGACTGGAAGAATTTTTGTTGAACTGTATGATGAATCTGGCATTGATGAAATTAGGGCAATATGTGATGAACATATTGACACAGGTTTCGACATTAATACCAGCAAAGCCCAATACATCAGGAAACAAAGGACTGTTACCGATGGATTGAAATATGGTGACAAGGCAGAAATTCCTGAAGAATTGATTGGTATCGCCGATACCAGATCCAAATTTAATGAACATGTCTCTATTCTAAAAAAGGATTCATTGGAATAAATATCTGTTAGTTTTGATATAGGTTTGATAATATGATTGGAAGATGCACACATCTTGTAGACTGCAGGGAAACAAGAGGTCTTGGTGAAGGAGGAGGAATTGCCCAAAGAGGAACTTTCGCAGAATGTGGAAGTGACGTCTTGGCGGTTGCTATGTCTCCAGGTCGTAGACACATTACCAAGCCGGTTTGTGAAATCACCTTTGGTTTACGTGAAGCTAACCTATTAACCAGTACCATGATATTGGATGCAGGTAGTGGTGTGCCACATGATGCTCCTGCCGGAGGTGCAGGAAACGCTTTTGGTTTGACTGACAAGGAAGTCGAGCAAATGCAAAAGTTTAAGGTTATTGTGGTTCATTTAGGTGGAGTGAGAAATCATATTACTTACAAAGCAAGATTGATCTTACGTAATGTAAACAAGCCTTGCGTTATTATTTGTGAATATCCTGTTGACTTTGAAGATTTTGCAAAAATAGGTGTTAAAACCGCAAAGGTCATGCCTGAAGAGGTAAAGACAGAAGGTAAAATTATGAATATAGTTTCAGGAGTTATTAGGGGACAAACAGTCTCACAAGAAAAATTAGATGAGATTATTAGAAAAGTTAGATTAACATTAGGAGATGCATAATTATGGCACAATATTATCCAGGAACTTCTCAGGTAGCTGAAAACAGAAGAAAATTTACTAACCCTGATGTGGAATTAGAAGTTTTAAGAGAAATATCTGATGAAGATGTAGTAAAATTATTAGGTCACAGAGCTCCAGGTGAAGAATACAAATCCGTTCACCCACCACTCGATGAAATGGACGAACCTGATGACATTATTAGAGAAATTGTAGAACCTATTGACGGTGCAAAAGCAGGGGACAGAGTAAGATACATCCAATTTGTAGACTCCATGTACTTTGCTCCAGCTCAACCTTTCTTAAGAGCAAGATCCTACGTATACAGATACAGAGGAATCGATACCGGTACCTTATCCGGAAGACAAATTATCGAAGCTCGTGAAAGAGATGTAGAAAGAATTTCTAAAGAAATTTTAGAAAACGAATACTTTGACACTGCACGTACTGGAATCAGAGGTGCAGGTGTACACGGTCACTCTTTAAGACTCGACGAAAACGGTTTAATGTTCGACATGTTAAGAAGACAAGTACTCAACAAAGAAACCGGTAACGTTGAAATGGTAAAAGACCAAATTGGTCGTGAATTAGACGAACCTGTAGTATTAGGTGAACCATTAGATGAAGATACTCTCAGAGCTAAAACCACAATCTACAGATGTGATGGTGAAGCTTACAGAGATGATGAAGACGCTGTAACTGTCTTAAGACAAATACACGTCACCAGATCTCAATTTGGTTACAACCCAGAATATTAAGGAGGTTTATTAAAATGGCTGATAAAAAATTCTTAGATGCAATGACTAAAAAGTTCAAAGAAGCTCCAGAAGAAAAAACTACTACCTTCTATAATATGGGCGGTTGGACTCAATCTGAAAGAAAAACTGAATTTGTAAACGAAGGTAAAGCAATCGCTGAGAAAAGAGGAATCCCAATGTACAACCCAGACATTGGTAACCCACTCGGTCAAAGAGCTTTAATGTCCTACCAATTATCCGGTACTGACACCTTCGTAGAAGGGGACGACTTACACTTTATTAACAACGCAGCAATGCAACAAGCTTGGGACGATATCAGAAAAACTGTAATCGTAGGTTTAAACACTGCTCACAACGTACTCGAAAAAAGGTTAGGTATGGAAGTAACTCCTGAAACCATTACCAACTACTTAGAAGTTGTAAACCACGCTATGCCTGGTGCAGCTGTAGTACAAGAACACATGGTAGAAACCAACCCATTATTAGTAGACGACTCTTACGTAAAAGTATTCACTGGTGATGACGACTTAGCAGCAGAAATCGACCCTGCATTCGTATTAGACATCAACAAAGAGTTCCCAGAAGAACAAGCTGAAGCTTTAAAAGCTGAAGTAGGCGGAGCTATTTGGCAAATTGTAAGAGTTCCATCTGTTGTAGGTAGAGTCTGTGACGGTGGTACCACTTCCAGATGGTCTGCTATGCAAATTGGTATGTCCATGATTTCCGCATACGGACAATGTGCAGGTGAAGGTGCTACTGGTGACTTCGCATACGCATCCAAACACGCAGAAGTTATCGGTATGGGTACTTACTTACCAATCAGAAGAGCAAGAGCAGGTAACGAACTCGGTGGTGTACCATTCGGATTCATGGCAGATATCTGTCAAGCAACCAGAGTAACCGACGACCCTGTAGAATCTGCATTAGAAGTAGTAGCTTTAGGTGCTGCTTTATACGACCAAATTTGGTTAGGTTCTTACATGTCTGGTGGTGTAGGATTTACTCAATATGCTACCGCAGCATACACCGATAACGTATTAGACGACTTCTCCTACTTCGGTAAAGATTACGTAGAAGACAAATACGGCGACTTATGTGCAGCTCCAAACACTATGGACACTGTTCTTGATGTAGGTTCTGAAGTAGCATTCTACTCACTTGAACAATACGAACAATACCCAGCTTTACTTGAAACTCACTTCGGTGGTTCTCAAAGAGCTGCTGTTATTTCCGCAGCTGCAGGTATTTCCACTGCATTCGCAACTGGTAATGCACAAACCGGTTTATCTGCATGGTACTTAGCACAATACTTACACAAAGAACAACATTCCAGATTAGGATTCTACGGTTACGACTTGCAAGATCAATGTGGTGCAGCTAACGTATTCGCTATCAGAAACGACGAAGGTTTACCACTTGAATTAAGAGGACCTAACTATCCTAACTATGCAATGAACGTAGGTCACCAAGGTGAATACGCAGGTATCGCACAAGCACCTCACAGTGCTCGTGGAGACGCATTTGCAGTTAACCCTCTCGTAAAGATTGCATTTGCTGACAAGAACTTGCCATTCGACTTCACTAAAGTCAGAGCAGAATTTGCTAAAGGTGCTTTAAGAGAATTCGAACCTGCAGGTGAAAGATCTATCATCATTCCAGCAAAATAAGTTTGGTGTAAACGGGAAATATATAAATAAGGTTTTTAATCATGAAGCTTTTCAGCTTCATGGATTTTACCTTATTTATTTTTTTCAAAATAATATTTGTTTGTATAAAGTAGAATGGATTTTTTATCAATTTATTTTGAAAATAATAAAATGTAATTTATAATGAAAATTTAAAAAAAATTGGTTTCAAAATAAGAATTTAACTTAATTTAAATGGATTATTTATCAATTAATTTTGATAAATCGCTTAAAAATTAAGGCAATACTAAAAATAATTGATAAAAATTGAGATTTTTTAGTAAAGCTTATATATATTGTTTTAAAAAAAATATAGAATATAGAGAGTTTACTGTCTCTAAATTAATTAATTCTTAGTTTATTTTAATTTAAGTGAACTTGAGAAAATTTTTGGTTTATCTTTTTAATTATTCAGGTTTAATTATTAAGATTTTTAGATTTATTCATCAAATATTTCATTCTTAACACTTTAAGGATTTAATCTAGCTAGATTAAAAGCTAAGTGGTTTGCCTTGGCTTATTTGATTTATAAAATCTTTGTTTAAGTTATGAGGTATAATCATAAAGTATAAAATCATTCAGATGTTCTAAAAATGGTCTAAATTTTGCTTTAGTCCATTATTTAGTCCATTTTTATTTTATGTCTTTATGGTTTTATATTTGAGCGGAATATATCTAAATGTGATCAATAGGAAAATTGGTCGCGTAATAATTTATTAAATAATTTAAATTTAATAAAATTTAAGGAGGAAAAGAAAATATGGACCCTATTACATTAGGTGTAGTCGCATTGATGGGTGCAGCAGCAACCATTGCTGGTGCTGCAGAGGACTTAGAGTCTGACATCGGTTCACAAAGTAACCCTAACTCACAAGTTCAACTCGCTCCACAGATGGGACATTTACACCGTATGATAAATAAGGCAGCTTCTGGGGAACCAGTAGCATACGGATGCTGGTGTGGTATCGCTGGTGCTATTGCAGCTCTTGCTATGGGTATGGGTATTTTACCTATAGTAGCAATTGCAATGGGTTCTACTGTCGCTGCACTTGTTCACGCAATTTATACAGTCACATCACACATGGGAAGGATTGTTGGTCAATCTCAATTTGAACAACCATTATTTATGGACGTATTAACCCAATCCTTAGGCCCTATCGCAGCTCATGGTTTTATAGCAAGTTTCGGTATTGTAGGAATCGCTTACTTAATGACTCTTCCATTAGATGGACTTGGACACCCATTCCCATTACCATTACTCGCTGTACTTTGGGGAATTACTATTGGTGCAATCGGATCATCCACAGGGGATGTTCATTACGGTGCAGAAAGTGAATACCAAAAATTCGACTACGGTGGAGGTACTCCTGTAGCTATCCAAGGGGATATTGTAACTAAAGCTCCTCTCGGTGCTAAGAACTCTATCGACGTAGGTAACTTCTGTGCTAAATATGGTGGACCTTTAACCGGATTCTGTTTCGGACTTATTGTTTTCGTAAGCTTCTGGATCACTATTGTATTCGGAGCTCTCGGAGGACAAATCGTAGGTATTATCATCGTATTATTATTAATCGCTGCTAACTACTTACTTGAAAAGTCTACAAGAGAAAGATTCGGACCATATGAGGAATAAGGAGGTTACATTATGAATCTTATATTATTTATTATATGCGTTGTAATCGCAGGTATTATTATGGGTGGAGGTGTACACTTCATTCCTGTAGGTGGTGCTCCTGCAGCTATGGCTACCGCTACCGGTGTAGGAACTGGTACCGCAATGTTAGCAGCTGGTGCAGGTTTAACTGGACTCATTACCGCAGCTTCTATGACTGGTCAACCAGTATGGTTAATCGTCTTAGCAGGTGCAGTCGGTTCCATGTTAATGATGGGTATCACCATGCTTATTGGTAACTTTATTTATATTTTCGGTGTTGGTGTAGTACCAGCATCTGGTAAAGCAGCAGTCGACCCAATTACTGGTTGGAACCAAGAAAAATACAAAACTCCTGGTACCGAAGGACACGGTATTCCTACCGTATGTTACATCAGTGGTATCATCGGTGGTTTACTTGGTGGTGCTGGTGGAGGATTAGTCTACTGGGCAATTAACGAATTCGCTACCGCAAACTTAACCGGATTTGACGCTACTGTAATCGCTGGTTTAGCAGCTATTCTTTCAGTAGGTATGTTCTTTATCAATTCCGTAACTGCTTCCTACAACATTGGAGGTACTATTGAAGGTTTCGTAGACCCTAAATTCAAAAGACTCCCAACTGGAATCCTCGCTTGTGCTGTTGTTTCTCTTGTAGCTGCTATTTTCATTGTTTTAATGATTGGAGGTATTTAAGATGTCTGCTGGAGGAAGTGGAGCACCTGCAGAAGGTGCTGTAGATGCTAATGTATTATTAGCAGTTGGTATTATCGGTGGATTAATCGGTATTTATGCGTCTGCAATTCATCCTGTTATTGGCCCTGTCATCTCATGTCTTGGTGCAGTTTGTGCAATCCTTTGGGGTGTACTCGCTATTCGTAGTGTAGCAAGTTACGGTTTAGGTACTGGTGTACCTTCAATTGGTTACATGTCCTTAGGTATTGGTGTAATCGGTGCATTAGCAGGTGTAGGCATAATCGCTGTATTAGGTTTAAATGGATTAGAAATGCTCGGGCCAATACTTGCATTGGCATTCGCTATGCTCATTGGTTTATTAGTTGCAATCGTTGCTAAAAAAATTGTTGGAATGAAAATCCCTGTTATGGAAAGATGCACTGCTGAAATTGCAGGTGCTGCAGCTTTATCTGTACTCGGTTTCTCTGCTGCAATTGCAGGAGGATACTCTATTGATTTAATCTTAAACGCTGTTGTAGCTCCTGGATTCATCGCTGTATTCTACATATTATGTACTATGGCTATCCAACACCCATTCAACGCATGTTTAGGTCCTAACGAAGATCAAGTTAGAACTCTTAAATGTGGTGCATCCACTGCATTCTTAACCATGATCATTACCGGTATTCTTGCAATTTCCGCTGGAGGAATTGCATGGTTTGTAATTTTAGTTGTTGGACTTATCGGATGGTACGTATCATTTAAAATGTTTGTTAACGCTTCTTGCGAAGCAGCAGCATCAGTTAAATGGTCCGGTTTATGGCCAAAAGTTGAGGAATAAGGAGGTTGTTATAGATGGTATTACCTTTAATACAATTTATTCCTGAATTAAACTTAAATCTTGATCCTGAAACCGGTATTCTCGGTGCAGGTGGTGGAGATTTAATTATCCTTTCAATGGATGAAATTAACGCAGAAATCGCAAAAGTCGAAGCAGCTGCTGACGAATTAATGAATTCCTTAGATCCTAATTCCGCACCATTAGGTTCCTTCCCAGGAAGAGAAGGTAACTTTGTCATTGCAGGTAAATTAACCAACATGGTTTATGGATTTATCATAGGAATGTTCCTTATCATGGCAGCAATGCCTATATTAACAGCTATGGGGGTTTTATAGATGGCTGACAAAAAACCTGCTGCTGATAATTGGCCTGTAGTAAGTGGAGACTACATCGTAGGGGACCCTGAAAGTCCTGTTGCTGTAACTACTTTAGCTTCTCACAATGAAGATATCCCAGCGGCTGCTGGAGCAGCTATTGCTGGACCTTGTAAGACTGAAAACTTAGGTATTGAAAAAGTTGTAGCAAACATCATTTCAAACCCTAACATCAGATTCTTAATCCTTTGTGGAGCTGAAGTGCAAGGTCACATTACTGGTCAAAGTATCCAAGCATTACACGAAAATGGTTGCGACCCTGAAAAGAAAAAAATCACTGGTGCTACCGGTGCTATTCCTTTCGTAGAAAACATTCCTATGGAAGGTGTAGAAAGATTCCAACAACAAGTTGAACTTGTTGACATGATCGACAACGAAGACGGTGGAGCAATCACTGCAAAAGTAAAAGAATGTATTGAGAAAGATCCTGGTGCTTTTGAAGAAGATGCTATGGTTATTGAAGTGAAAGAAGGAGATGATGACGAAGACGAAGGTGAAGAAATTCGTCCTATTTCCGCAGAAACTGCATTACTTGAAGCAAGAATCAGAAACATTGACACTCAAGTAAAATTAGTTGGTGCCGTACAAAGAAATATGGCAGGTAACTATGCAGGTAAAGTCCAAGGTATTATGATTGGATTGGTATTCACTTTAGTAATCGGTTTCTTATTATTGATGGCACCATTATTAGGTGCATAACTGGAGGTTTTATAAATGGTTAGATTTTCAAACAAACCAAATACTCGTGGTATTAGAAATGCTTCTAATAATGTAGAATACCGTGCAAAGCTCTTAGGAAGAGAAGGAAGACTATTCGCTGGCGTAATCAGCACCAGATTTTCTGGAGTAGCTATTGGTCTCGGAATTGCTCTTGCATTAGCAGTTGTTATTCCAGCTATAGCTAAATTATGTGGATTATAGAGGTGTTAAAAAATGTCTGAAGAATCAGTACCTCAAATTATTGTATCTACCGACGATATGGCAGCTGCAACTCAAAAATTAGATGAAGCTGAAGAAAAAGTAGAATTTGCTGTTGGTGAATACTTCCAACGTTTAGGACAACAAAACGGTAGAGATATTGGTATTTTATATGGTATAATTTTAGGTCTTGTAATTTTAATAGTGTCTATTGAATTTGGTTTAGTAAGTGCAATGAATACTATTATGGCAGGATTAATCTAAAACGGAGGATTATAAATGTTTAGATTTGATAAAGAACAACTTGTCGTAGATATTGCTGGAGTAAAAATGGGAGGACAACCTGGTGAATACCCTACCGTTTTAGCAGGAACTATTTTCTACGGCGGACACAAAATTATTAGTGACGAAAAAGCAGGGGACTTTGATAAAGACGCTGCTGAAGGATTAATTAAAACTATGGAAGAAATGTCTGATGTAACCGGAAACCCTTGTGTTGTACAAACTTTCGGTGCTACTGCAGAAGCTATGGTAAAATACTTAGAGTTTGTAGGAGACATCTGTGACAAACCATTCCTTATCGACTCAACTGCTGCAGCTGCAAAAATTGCAGGTGTAGAATACGTACAAGAAGCAGGATTAGCTGAAAGAGCTGTATACAACTCCTTAAGTATGGCAGCAGAACCTGGTGAAATTGAAGCTGTAGCTAACTCTGACATCGACGCATCCATTCTCTTAGGTTTCAACCCAATGACTCCTGGTGTACCAGGTAAATTGGAAATCTGGGAAACTGGTGGATCTGTAATCGATGAAGGTATTCTCGAAATGGCAGAAAGATGTGGAATTACCAAACCATGGATGGACGTAGCAGTAACTCCTTTAGGACAAGGTGCAGGTCCTGCAGTAAGAACCTCTTACGCTGTAAAAGCTAAATGGGGATACCCTGTAGGTTCCGGTATTCACAACGTACCTTCCGCATGGGATTGGTTAAGACAATACAAAAAAGAACACAAAGAAGCATGGCCTGTATGTGATATAGGTTCCAACATCGTACAACAAATGGCTGGTGGAGACTTCGTACTTTTCGGTCCTATCGAAAACTCAAGACTCGCATTCCCAGCTTGTGGTATGGCAGATATCATGATTGCTGAAGCAGCAAGAGATATCGGTACCGAACCTATTGAAGCACACCCATTGAACTTATTATTATAATTTGAAGGGGTCCGAGATTAGATGATTTATTTCATCTAATCTTTTTCAAATTATAACCAAGCTTCACGGACTTCAGTCCGTAGAACCTTGACCAAAATTTTTTCTATATTTTTTTCTAATTTTACTATTTTTATTTTATTTTAACGATTTACTTGTTTTACTACTTTTAATGTTCTGCTTTTTTTAATAACTTTTTTTAATAACTACTTTTAATGAATTGCATTTTTTAACTATTTTAACAATTTATAACTTTTCTATTCCCCATCTTCACTCTATTTTACTAATTCTCAAAATTATTTAACAAAATTTATATTATTTGATGAAAATAGTATATAATATATAGAAAGATTATGGGGATTTTATATGTCTTTTTTAGATAAATTTTTTAATAAGGGACCTAAGCCAATTATTGCTGAAAGTCAACCAAGGGATTTAAGTATTTTAAAAGCAGGTAACAGACCTCAAGGTCCAGGTGTTATGGCGGCTCAACAGGATGAATACTATGTAACCGCTTCTGTAGAGTTAGGTAACACTACCACTAAATGTGTTATCATGGCTACAAATTTAAACAATAGTCAGTCTTATTTAATTAATAAAACAGTTAATATGACAAGGGATGTCAGAGCGCCTAAACCTGGAGAAGAAGTCTTCGGTAAGACAGTTTGGGGCATTGAACTTTCTAAGGAATCCGTTGCAGATATGATTAAGGACACTGTTTTGGAATCACTTAAAAAAGCTCATATGGATATGGATGAGGATTTGGACTTTGTAGTAAGATCCACTGGGGTCACTGCAGGTTTTGCTACTACTCAGGAAGTAGGTCAAATGGTAAAGGCTTTAGCAGACGGTTGTCTTGATGCAGGTATATCCCATACAAAAATGGCTCCTGCCATGTCAACTGCACACCTTCCAAAAAGACTTCAGAAATACACTCTCCTCGATAATGTAATGTTTGATGGTGCTGTAGTAAGTGTAGTTCCACCAAAAGGAAAAGAAGTTGTAGCAAATGAAATGGAAGGGGAACTTGTTACTGCAGGTATTAAATTAGGTGCCAAATGGACTGAAGTGGACTATAGAAACCCATGTGTATCCTTGGACTTTGGTTCTACCTTGGCAGGTAGGATTGTAAATAAGGATGAGCCTTATGCAAGTACTGTTGGAAACTTCTTGGGATTAGCTGGAGTAATTTCAGACTCCTTGGCAAAAGGTTCCAAGCAAATTGACCAAAAGAACGGTGCTGCATTGGACATATTCGATCCTAAATTGCTTAAGAAGGCAGATGGCAAGAAACATCAGGAAAAAGCCAAACAATATGCTAAGGAAGCTCATGAACTCATTAACATCTGTAAGGTTCCTGAAGGAATTGACAGGTTTGGTACCGTTCCTTTGGATGCTGCAGGTGCTAAGGCAGCAGGTACTTGTTTAATCGGTTGTGATGTAGGTAACAATGCAGATGGTCTTGACGGATTGGTTGAAATCGGTGCTAAGATCTATGAGGATGAAGGAATTCCTACCTTGCTTGCTACAATGGACCATGTAAGTGCAAATATCGTTTACAGAGTTCTTGATGTGGCATTTGAAGAGAACCTCATTCTTGACGGTTCCATCTTAGGAGTCACAGGAAGGGCAGGAATCACTGGTAAGAAACCAGAGCTCATTCTGGAATATGCTCAAGATAAATTCAAGGATGTCGTATTTGTAGAGGATGGACTCGCTCTCGGTTCTGCGATTATGGCTCGTTGTATGAACTCCATGGGAACTCAAAAGAACCCTCTTGGTGGAAACCAAGGAGAAAGATGCATTCTCAAGAAGAGAATGCAAGCACAAGGTACTATTCCAAAATAGTTGCCTTATTTTCTTTTTTTATTTATTTTAATTTTTTTTAGAATTTTTACTTTTTTAATTTTCATATATTTTTTTAAAGAATTTTTCTTAAAAGTTTGCTAATGGTGTGTTTATGATAATCGCTCTTGTAATGGCTGGTGGAAAAGGATTAAGATTAAAGTCTGAAATAGAAAAGCCACTTTATCCACTGAATGACAAGCCATTGATGAGTTATGTTCTCGAAAACATTAAAGACTCTAAATTAATCGAAAAGACAGTTGTGGCTGTCAGTCCCAATGCTCCAAATACAAAGGATTATCTGATCAATGATTTGAATTTTTCTAATTTTGATGAATCATTTTATGATAGTGATAAAAAGGATTATTATCTGGACACATTAGGCAAGGGATTTGTCGAAGACCTTTCAAATATTCTTGAAATTTTTGAGAAAAGATCAAAAGATGACATTTTGATTTTCATCAATGCAGACCTGCCACTTGTAAATGGTGAGATACTTGATGAGATCTTAAGCCATTACTTAAGTCAAGAAAAACCTGCATTATCAACATTGGTTCCGGTTGAAATTTTCGAAAAGTATGGGGTAAATTATTCCTATGAATTTAATGGAAAAGTCCCTTCAGGAATTAACATACTTAGGAGTGAAAATGTCGTTCAGGACGAGGAACTTTTAATTATTTCAAGGTATGAGTTAATTTTTAATGTAAATACTATCGAGACAGCTATATTAACCAATAAATTTTTATGATTTTAGTCAATTTTCACCACTTTTCACATATTTTTCACATAGTTTTTACAATTTTCCTGATCTAATCTTTTTCAATTTTTTTAGTATTTTTTTAGAGATTTTTCAATAATTTTCATTATAAAAATTATTTTAAAATCAAAAATTTTTACAATTATTTATTCTTTTTTAATTATTCCCATTATTTTTTATTCTTTTTTAGTTTTTTATACTATTTTTTCATTATTTTTCCTAAAAATATCAATAACTTTATATATTTCTTTAAATATAAACAGTAATAAGGTTAAACTAATGTTTTATTATTAAATTAGTTATTTAAATTGAGTGTTTTCATAAAGATTTAAAACACGAATCATACCTTCAATCATTTTTATAAAATTTATCGGTGAAAATATGGAAAATGCTGTTGCTAAACCTAATACTCATAGAAGAGAAGAAAAATTATGGAGTGAAATTAAAAGCTATCAAGTAGCTACTAATAATGCTCGTATTTTAGGAGTGCTTGATGAGTTAATCATTAATGAAAAAACTGGTAAAATCGTGGATATTGCAGTAAAAGTAGAAGCTGGACGTAATATTCATGTTAAAGGTGCAAAACGTAGAGGAGATTTATTATTAATCCCATTCACCAAAATAGAAAAAGTCGGAGAATTTATTATTGTAACTGAATAATTTTTCCATTTTCACTTTTTTTATTTTTTTATTTTTTCATTACACTTAATTTAAATTACACTTACTTCAACTATTTTTAATTGATTTAGTTTATTTAATCTATTTTTTAACTCTTTTTTTAACTCTTTTTTAACTATTTTTAATTGATTTAATCTATTTTTTTTTCTGATTTATCATAATTTTATTATAATATTATTAAATTTTTTCATTTCAACAGATCTATTTTTTTAAATTCTATAGAAACCTTAGCTAAAAATATCAATGTTTTTATATAATAAAATAAATATAATATTGTTATATAATGATGTTATATAAAGCCGTTATAACTATTGTTATGGCGGTCATATAAAAATATTCATTTTAAGATTTATTAAATAAGAATTAGCTTAGTAATTTAATCCATAGGGATGAGATGCAATGTTACTTGAAGTAAAAGATTTAGTTGTTGAAGTGGAAGGCAAACGTGTCTTGAATGGCGTAAACCTTGCCATAAGAGAAGGGGAAACCCACGTGCTTTTAGGCCCAAACGGTGCGGGGAAAAGTACATTGTTCCTGACCATATTAGGGTTCCCGAAATATGAGGTTGTAGAAGGATCAATCATATTCAATGGTGAAGACATCACTAATTTAACCACTACAGAAAGAGTTCAAAAAGGGCTTGGAGTAAGTTTCCAAAACCCTCCTGCCATTCGTGGTGTAAGCGTAAGGGACTTATTGAAATTCGAATCCAAGCAAGACCCTGATGAAGAGCTGAATCCAAGAATGCAAGAGCTTGCAAAAAAACTGAAATTCAGTGATGAATTCTTGGACAGAGACGTTAACAGAGGATTTTCCGGTGGGGAAGTCAAAAGGTCTGAAATTCTCCAATTGCTTGCTCAAGAACCGCTTTTCACCATGTTCGATGAGCCTGACTCCGGTGTGGACATTGAAAATGTGGAATTGTTGGCTGGAGAATTGAATGTTCTATTGGACAAGGATAAAAAGCCTGGTCAAAGGAAAAAGGCAGGATTGCTTATCACTCACTTAGGTTACATTTTGAATTTTGTCAAGGCGGATAAGGCACATGTATTGATGCATGGAGTGATTGCCTGTTCCGGTGACCCTGATGAAATCTTAGAAGACATTAGAAAAGAAGGATTTAAAGGATGTGTTGGCTGTGCGGAATGTGGAAAATGATGCTTTGAAAGCTAAGGATAAAAAAGCAGCTTTAGGTACTGATGTTGTTATTGAAAACTTTACAAAAGAGGATGTGAATGCCTTTGATGTATTGGATGACATCAAGGATGTTGACAAGAAAACCAAAAGAACCTTGCTTAGAGTAGGTGTTGACACCGAATCCGAAGAAAGATCAGGTTCTTTCCTGCAAATGGATCAATCCAACGTTTTCTCAAATTCCATTTCCAATTCTGTGGAAGTCATGAATACAGGCATGGCACTGGAAAAATACTCATGGCTAAAGGATTATATGTGGAATGCCGTCAAGCCTGATGCAGACAAGTACACTGCCCAAACAGCGCTTCGTGAAATTGAAGAGGAGAATTACAGCGGTTACTTTGTAAGGTCACTTCCTGGAACCAAAGAGGTTTTCCCGGTACAGGCATGCATGTTCATTGCAGATCAGGATGTAATGCAGACTGCACACAATATCATAATCGCTGAAGAGAATTCAGAGCTTCACTTGATTACAGGATGTGCAACCGGAGAAGACGTTTCATCTGCGCTTCACGTTGGAGTGTCTGAGATGTACCTCAAGCCAGGGTCCAAAATCACTTTCACAATGGTTCACAATTGGGCAGAACAGGTTGAAGTGCGTCCTAGAACTGCAATCATTCAGGAAAAGAATACCACTTATATTAACAATTACATTTTAACAAGCCCTGTAAATTCCATTCAATCTTATCCTACCACTTACTGTAATGGAGAGAATGCAAGGGCATTGTTCCAAAGTATCCAAAGCGGTAAGAAGGATTCAATCATTGATGTAGGTTCAAGAGCAATCTTAAATGCCCCAAAAACCAGTGCTGAGGTTATTTCCCGTGCTGTTGCAAATGATGAATCCAGCATATATTCCAGAGGGCACTTAGCAGGAAATGTTCCTAATGTAAAGGGACACTTGGAATGTCATGGATTGGTATTGGATGACAATTCATCAATTTATGCGGTTCCTGAACTTGAGGCAAATGCAGCAAACCTTGAAATGTCTCACGAAGCTGCAGTAGGTCAAATCGATGAAGAGGAAATCTACTACTTGACTTCAAGAGGACTCACTGAAGAGGAAGCCGCTTCCATGATCGTCAGAGGTTTCTTAAGCATGGACATCACAGGACTTCCTGATGAATTGGCTGCAGAAACTCAAAAGATGATTGACATGAGTTTAGATGGAATGTAGTTCAAGCTTTTCCGTTGCCTTCGGCAACGCAAAACCTTGACCAAAACTTTTTCACTTGTTGGGAGTATTTAACTCTTAACTTTTTTCATTTTTTTAATAATTTTTTCACAAATTTTTTAAAATTTTTAAAATAATTTCTATTTTTTCAAAATTTCTCATTTTTCAAAAATATCTTAAATTCTTTATTTTAGGCATTCCTTAATTTTAATCAATTTTTTTAAAATTTATTCTAAATTATAAAAATTGTTTTAATCAATTCTAACTTAATTTATTTTTTGTTCTAATCCTTATTTCACATTTAAGTAAAAATTGGCTTTTATTTTTATATAACTATTAATATATTTGCTTATTTTTTGATAATATTTCGTATAAATTGAAATTAAATTTCAGGCTTTGTAATATCTTTTTTTAAAAAAGTATTATAGTATATAAGTCTTGTGTATTTACTTTCCAAGTAAGCTTTATATTTATATTTAAATATAATATATAACAGTACATTAATGTTAAGCTGAGCTAGCTCATTAGCGTACGATGATTTGAGATTAAGGTATGCCTTAACATACTTTAATTATAGATTTGAAAAACTTTTTTAAAAAAGAAATTAGATTGAAATCTATAACTTTAAAAATTTTGATTTGGGTTTTTAAAGTTAAAACGGAATTCTTGAATTTTTTGATTTGGATTCAAGAAGGTAATCTATTGGGATTTTTGATTTGGATCCTTATAGGTTAAAAATAGTGAAAGCTATTTAGGTTGAATAATCTCAATTATTTCAATTTTAATAAAGTTTAATATTTTCAATCGGTATTAAATGAATTGAATTGTATCAGTTATGATTTGATGATATGGTTTAAGGATTATTAGATTGAAATAGTTGGATGAGTCTTAGACTAAATTAAACTTTATTTTAGGACTATAAACTAAAATTTTAATAGAGGAGGATAAACTCTATGTCTGAAGATATAAAAATTGTAATGTTTTGTTGTAACTGGTGTTCCTATGGTGGAGCAGATACTGCAGGTACTGCAAGAATGCAATACCCACCTAACATTCGTGTTATTAGAGTAATGTGTTCTGGAAGAATTGACCCTCAGTTTATTTTAAAAGCATTTAGAGACGGTGCTGATGGTGTATTCGTAGCAGGATGCCACATGGGTGACTGCCACTACGATGCAGGTAACTATAAACTTGACAGAAGAATGAGATTAGTTTATAAATTAGTCGAAGATATGGGAATCGGAAGAGAAAGAGTCCACCACGACTGGATTTCTGCTTCTGAAGGAGAAAAATTCGCTAGTTCTGTAAAAATGATGGTAAACAGAATTAAAGATTTAGGACCTTCCCCATTAAAAGCACAATTAGATGCTGAAGGATAGATTTAACTGGAGGATTATTTATGGCAGATAAAGCTAGAGTAGGAACTATGTGGCTCGGAGCATGTTCCGGTTGTCACTTATCCATTGCGGATTTTCACGAATCTTTATTAGATGTTTTAGAATTAGCACAATTCGAATTTTCACCAGTATTATGTGATACTAAATATGATGAAGTACCTGAATTAGACGTACTCATTGTAGAAGGTGGAATTAGAAACGAAGAAAACAGAGAATTAGCAGAAATGTTAAGAGAAAAAGCTGGCCTCGTTATTGCATATGGTACTTGCGCATGCTATGGTGGTATTCCTGGTCTCGGTAACTTACACACCGTTGAAGAATTAACCACTGAAGGTTACATTAACTCATGCAGTACCGTCAACCCAGAAGGTATTATTCCTAATGAAGACGTACCTGCATTAGAAAGCAGAGTAAGACCATTAGGTGAAGTAATCCAAGTTGATTTAGCAATTCCTGGTTGCCCTCCAAAATCTGACGTAGTAGCTGAAGCTATTCTTACCTTATTAAATGGAGGAACTATCGAATTACCAACCACTAACCTTTGTGAAGTATGTCCTAGAGAAAAACCACCTGCTGGTCTCGCTATGGACTTCATTAAAAGACAATTTGAAGTTGGTAAACCAGAAGATGACTTATGTTTAATTGCTCAAGGTTTAGTATGTATGGGACCTGCAACCGTATCCTTATGTGGTGCACAATGCCCAAGTATTGCTATCCCATGTAGAGGTTGTTACGGACCTACTGCTAAAGTAAACGATGCAGGTGCAAAAATGATTTCTGCGATTGCATCTGACTACGGTATTAACGAAGATAAAACCGTAGACCCTGAACAAGTAGCTGATCAATTAGATGACATTGTAGGTACTTTCTACACTTACACTTTACCAGCTGCTTTAGTCCCTGCTAAAATGCAAAAAGGAGGAAAATAATATGGTAAAACTTACTATGGAACCTGTAACTCGTATTGAAGGTCACGCAAAAATTACTGTACACCTTGACGAAGCAGGAAATGTAGAAGACACTAGATTACATGTTATGGAATTTAGAGGATTCGAAAAATTCTTACAAGGACGTCCAGCTGAGGAAGTACCTCGTATCGTACCTAGAATCTGTGGTATTTGTGATGTACAACACCACTTAGCAGCTGCTAAAGCTGTTGACCAAATCTATGGATTTGACGATGACGAAATCTTACCTGCTGCTTACAAAATGAGAGAATTAATGAACTGGGGATCTTACATGCACTCTCACGCTCTCCACTTCTACTTCTTAGCAGCACCTGATTTAGTCATTCCTGACGGAACCAGAAAAACAAGAAACGTTTTCCAAATTATCCAAGATATGCCTGAAGTTGCTTTACAAGCTATCAAAATCAGAAGAAACGGTTTAGATATTGTATCCGCAACTGGTGGTCGTCCAATTCACCCAACTTCCTCTACTCCTGGTGGTATCTCCACTGAATTAGATGAAGAAACTCAAGCTGACTTATTAGCAAAAGCTAAAGAAAACATTGAATTAGCACAAGCTACCATTGAATTGGCTGTACCTATCTTAGAAGAAAAAATTGACTTAGTCAAAACCTTAGGTTACTTCGGTGACACCCGTCACTGTGGTCTCGTAACCAAAGATGGTGACTGGGACGTATACAACGGTAAAGTAAGAATAAAAGATGTAGATGGTTCCATTTACACTGAATATAACAACCTTGAATACAAAGATGTTGTTGCTGAACACGTAAAACCTTACTCCTGGTTAAAATTCCCTTACATTAAGGAATTAGGATACCCAGAAGGTATTTACAGAGTAGCACCATTATCCCGTATTAATGTTTGTGACAAAATGCCTGATGCAGCTCCTTTAGCACAAGGTGCTTTAGAAGACTTCAGAGAAAGATTCGGTTACGCACAATACCCATTATTATTCCACTGGGCAAGATTAATCGAATTATTAGCTTCTGCAGAAATGGCTGCTGACGCATTAGAACAAGACTTATCCGGTGACAAATTCCCTGAAGCATTAGAAAGAACCGCAGGTGAAGGTGCAGGTATTGTAGAAGCTGCTCGTGGTACTTTAATCCACCACTACACAACTGATGACGAAGGTTTAATTACCCAAGCAAACATCATTGTAGCAACTATCCAAAACAACCCTGCAATGGAAATGGGTATTCAACAAGTAGCTAAAGATTACATCAAACCTGGCGTAGAAGTCGATGATAAGATTTTCAACTTAATGGAAATGGTTATCAGAGCTCACGACCCATGTTTATCTTGTGCTACCCACACTATGGATAGCCAAATGAGATTAGCTACTGTAGAAGTATATGACAGTGAAGGAAATATGATTAAAAAAATCTAACTTTGGAGTGTTAAAATGATAGTATTCAACGAAGATAGCTGTATTAAATGTGGAGCATGTGAAGGCGTTTGTCCTACAGCAGCTATTGAAGTAGGCGATCACATCGTTTACTGTGATACTTGTAGTGAAGAACCTAAATGTGCAGAAGTCTGTACCAAAGGCGCTTTACAAGTAGAAGACATAGCTATTGATGAAGAAGGAAACACTCAAGTTAGATTAATCTTTAACAAAACCAAATGTGATGAATGTGGAGATTGTGTAGACGCATGTCCTTCCAATACTCTTAAATTAGATGCAGAAGATTCTCAACTCCTTAAAGGATTCTGTGTAATGTGTCAAAAATGTGTTGACATTTGTCCTGTAGACGTTATCGGAGTTCCTGGAGTAAAAGAACCTGCAAGCAGAGTTATTGAACCAGAAGGCCGTGTATACATTGATGATTGTAAAGGATGTGGCGTATGTTTAGCTGAATGTCCTGTAGATGCAATCACCTTATCCGCTTACGGTGAACCTATCGAAGTGGATGAAGACAAATGTATCCAATGTGGAGTATGTTCACAATCCTGTCCATGGAACGCAATTTTCATCGCAGAAAATGCAAACCCTATCAAACGTACTAAAGACATGAAATCATTCACTTTAGACGCTGAAGCATGTATCGGTTGTAATTCCTGTGTTGACATTTGTCCTGGAAAATTCATTACTCCTAAATCTGACTTGACTGTAGCTCTTCCTGAAGTATGTGCTGCATGTGGTCTTTGTGTAAATGTATGTCCAGTAGATGCAATTGACTTAGATGTTGAATATGGAGCATCTAAATTCACCGCTACTGAAGGTATCTGTAGGGACGAAGAAAAATGTCTCTATGATGGTGGTTGTGCTTTAAAATGTCCTACTGAAGCTATAAAAGTAGTTACTAAAAGAGGAATGGAAGTACCTTCCCGTCAGAAAGACATGGGCGAGCAATCTTTCGTAATGTGTGTAAGATGTGGTGCTTGTGCAAATGTTTGTCCTAACGATGCATTAATCTTAGACTACGTAGACAAAGAAATTGATGGTGAAGTAGTATCTAGAGATAGAATCATCTTCAACCCATCTAAATGTGACGAATGTGGAGAATGTATTGACGCATGTCCATATGATATGTTACACAAAGCATACAAAGTTAACTTACCTATTGCTGGATTCTGTACACTCTGTGAACAATGTATCGCAAAATGTACTCCTGAAGCACTTTTCTTAAAATAGATAAGTTACAAACACAAAACAAAATTGAAACCTAAATTTAGGTTAAGGCACTTAACGTGGGGTTAAGTGCCTTTTTTTATTACTTTTTTTTACTTTTTTTTACATTTTTTTACTTTTTTTAAGTGAGTTTTTCTATTTTTTTAATCAAATTTATTAAACATTAAATTAAATATTAAATTAATTATAGAATTATTATTGATTCAAGTAAAAATTTTCATCATTTTAGAAAATTTCTTTAGTTTTAAAGTTATCTTAAAATAATTTTAATAATTTCAAATATTTTATAAATGTTTCAGTGGTTTTATGTTTGATTTAGTTTTAAAAAATCTTAAGTTATTGGATTATTCTGATGGAGTGTCTTTAGCTATTGAAGATGGAAAGATAGCAAAAATATCAAAATCTTCAATTGAAGGAGATAAGGAGATAGATCTTAACGGACAGTTGGTATTGCCTGGCCTTATTGACCCTCATGTTCATTTTAGAGATCCTGGATTAACCTATAAGGAAGATTTCAGGACTGGGTCAATGGCTGCTGCACATGGTGGTTTTACATTTGTCATGGATATGCCTAACACTGTTCCTAAAACCAATACATATAAGGCATTTAAGGAAAAGCAAAAGATTGCAGAGTCCAAATCTGTAGTCAATTTCGGGCTTCATGCAGGATATTCCACACTTGAGGAGATGGAAAAAATCCTTGAGCTCAATCCTATGTCCTTTAAAGTCTTTATGGACTTGGAGAATGATGATGATTTGGATAAGATTTTTGAAGACATTTCCAATTTAAGCAAAAAACCAATTGTAACAGTCCATGCAGAAAAAAGAGATATTGTTTTAGATTCAACTGAAAAATTGCAGGAAGAGAGTGAAGCCATTGCATATAGCTATGGTAGGCCTGCAGAGGCTGAAGATGCATCAGTTCTTCAAGCCATTGAACTTTCTAAAAAGCATGGAGTGGATTTGCATATTTGTCATTTAAGCACTAGAAATGCAATGAATTTGGCAATTTCCAATAATATCAGCTTTGAATTCACTCCTCATCACTTATTATATGACAATACTGCATTCAATGAATTCGGCACACTCATAAAAACCAATCCTCCTTTAAGGGAAAAAGGCAAAAACATTACAGTAAAGTATTTGGATGGAAATTCAATGATAGGTACTGATCATGCCCCTCACAGTTTGGAAGAGAAGACCAAAGGAGTTTGGGATTCAAGTCCAGGCATTCCTTCATTGGAAACCGTTTTATCCCTATTGCTGACTGAGGTCAATAGATCAAATCTCGACTTGAATCTGATTCCAAAAATATTTTCAGAAAATGCTGCCAAAAGGTTTAATCTTGAAAACAAGGGGTTCATCAAGGAAGGATTCGATGCAGATTTGGTAGTGGTTGATTTAAATAAGGAGGGAGTCTTTGATATGGACAATTTCTATACAAAAGCGGAATACTCTCCATTCGATGGTCTTTCATATAAGGGAAAAGCAACCATGACAATAGTCAATGGGGAAATAATTATGGAAGATGATGTTTTAATCGGATAATTTCATCTTTCTTTTTTTCACAATTGATTTTTTTAATTTTCTAATTTTTTATTTGATTTTAAAATTAATTTTTTTCTTTTCTATTTTTTTTTTATTTGATTTTAATATTGATTTGAGTTTGAAAAATTGTCTTAATATTGAGTCAATTATTAATAATAATTCTTATTTTCTAATTTAAAAGCTTTATAGAAAATCTTTTTATTAATAAAAACCATATATTATAGTAATTCTCGAAAACATTGATTTAAGCGTGTTTTTTTATAAATAGTTATATATAGTAAACAGATTAAAAAGTATTAAAAAGTATAAAAAATTCATAGTTGGGATTATATGGTATCTAAAGCAAGTGATGAAAAAAGAGTTACTATTGTAATTGATAAGAATTTAGATTATAAGTTTAGAAAAATGGCCTCTCAAAAATTCCGCTTTGAGCCAAAGTGGTACAGCAAAGCAATTGAAGAAGCTGTAAATTTATGGATAGATGATAATATTGATGAGGATTTTGAATAGTCCTTATTTTTAGATTATGGATTTCTTGGATTTTAAATAGTTTTATAAATTCTAATGATTATATTATATATTATGCCTTCAATTGATTTTATAAAAGACATTCAAGAGAATGATAGAAAAACCTTTTTCAAGGATTTTGAAAATTCAAAAAGTTATGAAGCAAAGTCTTTCGATGATGAAGATCCAAAATCCTCTAATTCAAGGCCTTTGATTGCAGATTTTACAGAGTATTCACCTCTTCATAATGGCCATTTCCATTGCATGAAGACTGCAAAGGCTAAAATTCCTGATGGTCTGTTTGTAGCTGTTGTTCCTGGATTGTTTGAAAGAAGTGGCAGAGGCCTGCCTTATATCCTACATAGAAAGACTAGAGCTGAAATAGCCATTGCTGTAGGTGCAGACATTGTTGTTGAAGGACCGCCTATGGGAATTATGGGATCCGGACAATACTCCTTATGTTTAACCAAAATGTTTCAGGCTCTAAACACTGATTTCATTCCAAGAGGATATAGGCCTTTTGATGGCTATGAAAAGATTTTAGAGAGGATTTCCTTAGGTCATGGCGTAGCTCCAAAGCCTTATAGAATTGTTGATATGGACACCAAGGAAGTAATCTATAATGGAAAACTGGAAGAGGACAATTATGTCATAGTGTCATTTTCCAAATCATTGAAGAAGATAGGCTTTGACTTTAAGGATAAATTTATTTTTGTTCCACGTATTGAAGGCGTTAGCGGAACATTAATCCGTAAGGCATGTTCTGAGAATAATTTGGACTCTGTCAAGTCAATGCTGCCAAGTGAAACAATTAGGATATTGGAAAGGGAAATAAATGAGGATAGGGCTCCATTGCATGATTTGAGAGTTGAAGAGAATATCATTGATTCTGCAAACAATTTGTCTTTTGAGGAATTGCTCAAATTAAATTTCTTTAATGAGAAACTTGCAAATGAATTCATCAATAGGCGCCAGACAAGACCATTCGAATCAATATCAGAAATTGAGGATTCCATTTTTTATGGTTTCAGCACTCATTTTAAGAATAGGGTCTTAAGCATTTTGGAAACAAGGATCAATGCAGATATGATCTCAGAATATATTGACACTTATCCTAGCACCGTACGTGTCTTGAATTACAGAAATGAATCAGTTTTAGAGGAATTCAAGGAAAAAGTTTTCGAAAATGGGAATAAATACGTAAAGGATATAGTGATTGATTAAGCTATTTAAGATTCTACAGATTTTTTATTACTTTTCACGGGTTCTTTTTTTATTTTTTATTAATTCTTTTTTTAAATTTTAAAAATTTTTTGTTAAATTAGTAAATATTATATAATATCACTTATTAAAAATATATAATGAATATTTAATTAATTAAAAATTTAAAATTTTAATTAGCTAATATTTTATATTGATATTAAATTATTAAATTTACTATTCAATTTTATTAAATTACATTTTATGTAATAGTTTTTCATAATTAAGATTATAGGAGAATTATTTATGGCAATTAAAGAAGGAGATTTTGTAAGATTAAATTTCACTGGTAAAATAAAAGAAACTGATGAAGTATTTGATACCACTTCTGAAGACATCGCTGAAGAAGCAGGTATTTTAGTAGAAAATAAAGTTTATGGTCCAATTCCAATTATTGTTGGTGGAAATCATTTATTAAAAGCTATTGATGATGCAATTATCGGTACTGAAGCAGGAGAAGCTATTCACGTATCTGTAACTCCTGAAAACGGTTTTGGTCAAAGAAACCCTAATTTCATTCAATTAATTCCAATGAAAGAATTCAAAAAACAAGGCATGACCCCTGTTAGAGGCATGAAAATTACTGCAGATGCAGGTACTGGAAAAATCATTTCTGTTAATGGTGGAAGAGTTAAAGTTGACTTCAACCATGAATTAGCTGGTAAAAACTTAGAATATGATGTTTCCGTAGTGGAAGTCATTGAAGATGATGAAGAAAAGATCAAAAGTATGATTGAGTTACACTACTCTTACCCTAACATGGACTTGGATAAGACCGAAATCAAAATCGATGGTGACAAATTAAGCATCAAATTAGATGAAATCACCAGATTCGATCAAAAATCATACATGGATGTAACTTTTGCAAGATTCAGAATTTCCAAAGACATTTGGGACAATATGGATTATGAAAAAGTTGAATTCGTAGATGAATTCGAGAAAAAAGTAGAAGAACCTGCTGAAGAAGAAGCAGAAGAATAATTATTCTAACTTTTTCTTTTTATTTTTTACTTTT
>NZ_JAFQQZ010000029.1 GCF_017410345.1 Methanobrevibacter sp. | reverse complement strand
TTTTATTTTTATTTTTAAATTTTTAAAAAAGAGATTTTATTTTATTATTTCTTTTCTATTTTTAATTATTTTTTAAAAAAGAGCTATTTTTTGATTCTTAATAATCTATTTTTTGTGTTAAGTAAAAAAAGGAAAATGGTTTATATTTTAAAACCAAATATGCTGGAAATATTGCTGGAACCACTCATGTTCATAGCGCTTGAATTATAAAGCTGGCTCATATTGGTCATATTGGTGGTATTGAATGGATTTAAAATGATATTCGGATCCATTTGTCCAGTGAATATTAAAAAGCCAATAAGTGCAAATTCAGCGATTAACACTATTAATTGGATTAATCCATGCTTTTTAGCATTTGCATCTTTTCTTGTAATCAGATAGATGGCAAAAATGAAGCCAAGCACACTGCCTAATATTGCAAATATATAACCTAGGATAATCATAAATCTGTAATTATTTTCTCCAGATGAGGAATTATCTGGCATAGGATTAAATTTAACCTTCTGTTTTTTCCCGCCTCCTGTAGGAATAAAGAAGAAATTTGAATCATCCTCTTCAGCATTGTATTCCTCATAGATAGTCCCACAGTATATGCAGAAATCGGTAGTTCCATCGTTTATCTTTCCGCATCTAGGACATTGAATAGCTGCCATCATATCACTTTTTAAGTATTTTTAATTTATTCATTTAAGTTATGTACTATATTATTTAATATTTAATATAATTTATAATTTTTTATTCTTTTCTCGATTAAACTTTTTATAATATTTAGTAAATCTAATAAAACTATTTATTATCATTCTTTTGTCCACATTCACTGCAGATATGCTCTTGAATGCTTATGATTCCTCCGCATGACTCACACTCCCAGTTCATTCTGTCCTCAAGCATAATCTTATTGATTCCGGTATAAGTGATTCTTTTTGCATTTTTTAATGTGGAAAAATCGTATCTCTTTTTATAGTTTTTATCCTGTTTCTTAATGAGCTTGCAAGGGAATTCGCTGCATCTACCGCAATATTTCACTCTTTTCGTTTCAAGGCATTTCCTTATTTTGCACTTCAATGCATTCTTTGTCTTATTTGGGCTATCTATCAGGCATCCAGGACAGGAGCTGTTCTCTGACAGGTGTTTAATGCATAGCTTACAGTTCATTCCACAAGGTGCAAACATGATTGTATCTATCTTTTCAGGCATTTTCATTTTTCAGCCTCTTGGTATTTATATAAATTAATACTAATATTTTTATTGAAAATGTTTATTAATACTTTAGATTATTTTTATGCATTTTCATTTCTTTTTAAAAAATTTTATATATTCCCAAATATATATTATAATTAATTGTTTTAGAATAGTTTTTTCAAATTATTTTGTAATTGGGGGTTTAATATGAAATTGAAAGGCAAACATTTATTGATTTTACTCATTATTCTGATTTTGGGATTATCTGTGATTTCATCTTGTTCTGCATATACAGGAACCGGTTTCTCTCATGACATTCCTTTTTCCAAATATTCCAGCTTATCAAATGATGATATCTTGAACAAGTATGATGATACTGATTGCCAAGCGGAATTCACTGGAATGTGCACTTATGTAACTGATGGGGACACCATTGAAGTGGATGGATTGGGCAAGATACGATTGGTTGGAGTAAACACTCCGGAAAGAGGACTGGAAGGTTATATCTGCTCCAAGCGTTTTGTTCAAAAGTTGTGCTTGAATAAGGAAGTGAGCTTGGATATCGATGATTCCAAGAATACCGACAGATATGGCCGGTATTTAGCTGTAGTGATTGTGGATGGCAAGAACTTGAATGAGATGCTTTTAAGGGAAAACCTTGCAGAGATCATGTATATGCCTCCAAGTGAGTTCTATCCTTATGACTGGTATGCCGATTCAGACGGATATTCAAAATATATAAGTTCCCATAAATCTTCAAACAGTGGAGGCACTTCATCCAGCAGTTCATCCGGCAGCTTGACCAGTAGTTCTACAGGATCCGGACTTTACATAGCCAGTGCAAACAGTCATAAATTCCACTATACTGACTGCAGGTGGGGAAAGAAGATTTCCCAAAAGAATAAGGTCACTTTCAAAAGCAGATCAGATGCAATCAGTCAAGGATACGAACCATGTAAGGTCTGCAAACCTTGATTTTACCTTTTATACCAATGAAGTTACAATAATCTTAAATATTTTTCAAAATAAACTATTATTAATAATTCCATTTATTTGGAGGGTCAAAATGAAAGAAGAAGTATTTTACGGCAAAGGCATGGAAAGAGTAAAGGAAGAGGATGAAGTTCTGTATCAAGCTATCGTTGCTTTAAATGAAGCTGTATGGAATGGAAAGGCATTGGATTATAAGACTCAAAAGTTGATAGCCATTGGAATTGCCGCATCCAATGCAGATAGCCGTGCCACTGAAAGACAGATCATGAGTGCAAAAAAGGAATTGGGTGTAACTCGCGATGAAGTTATCGATGTATTGAAAGTGGTTTTATTGACTTCAGGTATGCAGCCATTCAATAAGGCTTTGCAAATTGCAAATAAGGTCTTTGAAAAATAAACCGTCCTAATGCATTTTTTAGAGTGGAATCATGGGTGAAAAGGTATTTTATGGCAAGGGCATTCGTCAAATCAAAAAGGAAGACCCTGAATTATATGATTCAATAGAAAATTTGGATAAGAATGTATGGAATGCCAATGTCTTGGATTATAGGACTCAAAAATTGATTGCAATAGCCATTTCAGCTACCAATCCTGAAAGTTCAGCATTCTTAAAGCAGGTATCCAAAGCCAAAAAGGAACTTGACATCAGTCGCGATGAGATGATGGATGTTCTAAAGGTCATTTTATTGACTTCTGGCATGCGACCATTCAATAAGGCTTTGGAAGTAGTGAATAAGCTGTATGATTAATCTTTTTGTTCTTTTTTCAAAAATCTTATCTATTTTTAATTATTTTTTAAACTTTTTTTATTTATTTTCAGTTCTTATTTTATTTCTTTTTTTTTCTGAATTTGATATCTTTAGATATTTTTATTAATAAGATGCGATATAGTAATAAATATAATAACTTAAGTATTACTAATGTATTTTTAAAGTTATTTCATTTTAAATTAAGATTAATGGTGATAAAATGTCTCATCCGCATAACAAGTCAATAATCAATATGAATGCATCTTCATTAATTTCAATTATTGAAGAGTCTAAAATAACCTATGTTCGTGAAAACTTAAGTCTTCACTTGCATAGGAGTCAGATCAAGCTATTGAAAGAAGTAAGAAAACATGAAAAGCCACATCATAAGCGCATTAGAGTGAAACGTTATGAAGGGGCTGAAAAGGATGACCTGTTCAACCTGCACTTGGATTTGTATTTGAAGAGATATGAAAAGCTTGTGAAAAAAGGTTTGATAGAAATTGATGAAAATCCTGAAAATGGCCTTCCATATGATTGCTGTTTAACAGAAAAAGGAAAAGAGATTTTAGATGAAATAGACCGTCTTGAAATGGAATGGGAAAAAATAGTTCATATAGATGACAATAATCTGGAAGTTTTAAGAAGAATAGCCATCGATTCATTTGGAATCTCATATAGACATAAGAAAAATCAGAATTTCATATTTTAAATGGAAATTTTATCCAATTTCCATTTTTTATTTATTTTTATCTTTATTTGCTTCTATTTTCTCTAAAAACTTTTTTTTAATAAAAATTTTTATTATTATTTTTCCAATAATTCAAAAACCTTATCAATTGAATTAGCTATTTTAAAAGTGTTTTTATCCCTTTTAGCTCTAATGACTCCTTCATCAATCATGAAATCAATCATTTCAAGCATCGGGTCATAGAAATTGAACATATTGAATATTACAATCTTCTTATTGTGCTGGTTTAATTTCTTCAATACAATTACTTCAAAGAATTCATCAAGGGTTCCTATTCCTCCAGGAGCTATAATGAATGCGTCGGAATGTTCTAAAAATAGGCTTTTTCTCTCATCCATTGATTCGGTATAGATGAATTCATCACAGTCTCTGCAGATTCCTTCAAACTCCTCCATCCATACTGGTGCAATTCCCAAAACCTTTCCATTATTGTCCAGGACTCCTTTTGAAACAGCGCCCATCACTCCTGTGGAACCTCCTCCGAATACAAGAGAATGTCCTCTCTTAGCTATTTTCTCTCCTAATCTGTAGGATTCCTTGATATATTTGTATTTTATATTATCGCTTCC
This sequence comes from Methanobrevibacter sp., assembly GCF_017410345.1. Lineage (NCBI taxonomy): Archaea > Methanobacteriati > Methanobacteriota > Methanobacteria > Methanobacteriales > Methanobacteriaceae > Methanobrevibacter > Methanobrevibacter sp. Next base: position 11,213 of record NZ_JAFQQZ010000029.1, on the reverse strand, counting down.
AGCACCATAAAGACAAATTTTCATAATATCCCGTAATTAAGTTTTTAAAATTTTTTTTTCTTATTCTCTTAGATAATATTTATTTATAATTTGATTTTAAAATACTTTTTTATAATCTTCATAATTTAAAATAAGAATTAGATTTTCCATGTTAATCTTCATATATTTAAATAAAAGATTACAAATAAATAATTAATAATAATTACTTTTTGGAAATTGGGTGAACATATGAAAATATTGGTAGTTCAGGAATCAGACTGGTTAAAGAGAAATCCACATCAACAGCACCATTTAATGGACAGGATGGTGCTCAGAGGACATGAAGTGAAGGTAATCGATTATCCTATTGATTGGCCAAAGGAAGACCCTGAAGGATTAATTTTCCATAGGGAAGTTCATGATAACGTATTCAAGGTAAAGCCGGAAGCGGATATACAAGTGATCAGACCTTCCTTCATCAAAAAACCGGTATTGAACTACATGTCCCTATATTTCACCCATGAAAAGGAAATCAAAAGGCAGATAGAAGAGTTCAAGCCAGACCTAATAATGGGTTTGGGATTGCTTAATGCATATTCAGGTTCGAAACTTGCCAAAAAGCACAATATTCCATTTGTATACTACCTGATTGATGTTCTCTATGCACTCATTCCAGAAAAGACATTCCAGTCATTTGGAAAGAAAATTAACATGAAAGCCATAGAACGTTCTGACCTTGTGATTACAATCAATCAAAAGCTTAAAGAACTGGCAATTGATTTAGGTGCCAATCCAAATGAAACCATTTTAATTGATGCTGGAATTGATTTAAATGACTTTGACCCTCAACTTGATGATTCCAATATAAAAATGATGTATAACATAGATAAAAATGATACAGTTCTCTTCTTTATGGGCTGGATCTATGAGTTTGCAGGGATGAAGGAACTGGCAATCGAGCTTGGAAAGAACAAGGAAAAGTATCCGAACATGAAGATTCTTATTGTAGGTGATGGTGATGCCTATGATAAGATGGTTCAAATAAAAGAAGAATACGAACTTGGAGATCAATTGATTCTTACAGGAAAGCAGCCTTATGATAAGATTCCTGAATTTTTGGCATCTGCAGACTTTTGCCTTCTTCCAGCATATATTGACGAAGAGATAATGCAGGATATTGTTCCAATCAAGCTTTATGAGTATTTGGCTATGGAAAAGGTTGTTATAGCGACTGAACTTCCTGGAATTTCCAAAGAGTTTGGCTATGGAAATGGAATAGAATATGTCCAAAAGGCAGAGGAAGTTTTGGAAACTGCTCAAAAGATATTGGATGAAGGAAGATATGATGAGATTTCCAAAAAAGGAAGAGAATATGTCAAGTCAAATGATTGGGAAGCAATTACCGATAAATTTGAAAAAGCTTTAGAGGATTTGATTAAATAATTGTTTCAATAATATGGAACTAAATAGAAATATTTATAGTCATTAAGATAAAAAAAGTTTTAATTGGTGATATTATGGCTAGAAAAAGCTTTAATGAAAAACTTAATGATTCAAAAGATATGCCGAAAGTTATAAAGATTACTGATGAAAAGTCTATTGAACGCTATGGTGGGGAGAATATGTTAATTGCTCCTCCATTGGAATATAATGAGATTATGGCTAAAATTCCTGAAGGAAAGATCATTACAATTACTGAAATAAGGGAATTTTTGGCAAAGAAATATGGTGCTGAATTCACTTGTCCCATGACTGCAGGAATTTTCATTTCATTAGCGGCTCAAGCAAGCGAAGAGAGGGAAAACGATAAGATAGCATTTTGGAGAACTCTTAAAAAGGATGGTGAATTGAATCCAAAATATCCTGGTGGAGTGGAATACCAAAAGGAAATGCTTGAAGCAGAAGGTCATAATTTCATTACAAAAGGAAGAAAGAACATCAGATACTTTGTTGAAAATTATGAAGATAAATTATTTAGTTTAGAATAAATTGAATGTCAAGAATAAATTTTTAATTTTGAAAAAAATATTTAGTTTAGTATCAATAGATTAAAGTATGTATATCATATTAATTATCAATCAATGGAGATTTAAAAATGCCAGAATTAACATTTAGTGAAGCAAAAGAGGAAGATGTGCCATTAATTTTAGAATTTATCAGGAAATTGGCAGATTATGAGCATCGTTTAGATGAAGTGATAGCTACTGAAGAATCATTGAAATATTGGATTTTTGATAAGAATCAGGCTGAAGTTATATTTGCTCTTGAAGATGGAAAGGAAATAGGATTTGCATTTTTCTTCTTAAGTTTTTCAACTTACATAGCTAATGTTAATATGCATCTTGAAGACCTCTTTATAGATCCTGAATATCGTGGTAAAGGATATGGAAAAGCTTTGCTTAGAGAACTTGCAAAGATTGTTAAGGAAAGAGGATATGGTAGATTTGAATGGACTTGCCTTGATTGGAACCAGCCAAGTAAGGATTTCTATAACTCTATAGGTGCAGAGGAGAAAAACTGGGATGTATTCCACTTTACAGGACAAGCTTTAGATGATTTTGTCGGTGGCGATTAAGCTTTTTCAATCCTTAATTTTTTTAATTTTTCTTATTTTCTATTTTTACATTTTTCAATTTTTACAGATTTGAATTTATTAATCTTATTTTTTTGTTCATTTTTTAACACTTCTTTTATTTATTTTTACAAAATTTTCAAATTTTTTATTAATAATCTCTATGATTAAAATTATTTTGATAAAGTTTTAATAAGTGTTGCACTAAATATATATTATGATAATAAATTAATGAAAAATCAATTAATTTATTTTATCTTACATATTAATTAATGATTTTGAATTAATTATTTTTTTATAATTCCTATTAATTAATTACAATTAATTCTCTAATTATTGTGTGATATAATGAGTGAAAATGATGCAGATATGATTTATGATTTATGGGATAAGCCACCTATTGTAGAGTGGATCTTATTATCCCTTCAACGTTTATGTGCTATTTTTGGTGCTACCATTTTAGTACCGATTGTAGTAAACACTACTGTTGGCGAACCTGTGTTGTCTGTTCCAGTAGCTTTAATCACTTCTGGGATAGGTACACTTATTTATGTAATTTGTACACGGAATAGAAGTCCAGTATATCTGGGAAGTTCCTTTGCATTTATTGCACCTATGGTTGCAGGATTTGCTATTGGCGGTAAATCAAGTATTTTCTCAGCTTTAATGGTTGTAGGTTTAGTATACGTTGCAATTGCAATCATTATTGCAGTAACTGGTAATGATTGGATCAATAAGCTATTGCCTCCTGTAATTGTAGGGCCTATGATTATGGTTATTGGTCTTTGTTTAGCTCCAACTGCTATTCAAGAAATCGGTCTTGACCAAGCTGTTGTTCCAATGAATAACCTTATTGTAGCACTTGTTGCATTCCTGACAACTGCTGTAATAGCTATTCGTGGAAGAGGAGTATTGAAGGTTATTCCTTTCTTGATTGGTATTATAGTCTCATATATTGTTGCAGCTTGCTTAGGTATGGTTGACTTATCTGGATTCTATGCAGCAAGCATATTTGAAGTCCCTGAATTCTACATGCCATTTGTCAACTATAGCTTTAACACTGCTGCTCTTTTGACAATCGTTCCAATTGCTCTTGTAACTATGGTAGAGCATGTAGGGGACCATAAGGTATTGGGAGAAATCATTGGAAGAGACTTGATTAAAGACCCTGGTTTAAACAGAACCCTTTTAGGTGACGGTCTTGCTACCTTCTTTGCAGCATTGCTCGGTGGTCCTGCAAACACTACCTATGGAGAAAACACTTCTGTTGTAGGTTTAACAAGAGTGGCATCAATTTATGTTATTGGTTTAACTGCAGTCTTTGCTGTTCTCTTTGCATTCTCTGGACATTTAACTGCACTTCTTGCAGCTATGCCTAACCCTGTTATTGGTGGTGTAGCAATTCTTCTTTACGGATTCATTGCAGTTAATGGGGTAAAACTCTTAATCCAAGAGAAAGTTGACTTCAATAACAATAAGAACATTGTTGTTGCAGCGACCATGTTAGTATTTGGTTTAGGTGGAGCTACCTTATCCATTGTTCAAGGTGACTTATCAGTATCCATTTCTGGTATGGCTCTTGCAGCAATCATTGGTGTAGTACTTAACTTAATCATTCCAGAAAGAGAAGAAGATAATGAATATGTTCCAGAAGTTAAATAAACTTCCTTCTCTTTTTTCTTTTTTCTTTTTTTATTCCAATTTTTTTGATTTTTATTATTCAGATTATTATATACATTTTTTTAAATTTTTTATTCACGTCTTTTAATTGTTATTTTATAGAAATTAAAATAATAACTTATTTAACTTAATTATTCCAAAAATATAATTAATATTCTAAAAAATTAATATTCTAAAAAATCATGGGGACATAATATGAATGAAATTGTTTTAAACCATCCATTGATAACACATAAATTAGGTATTTTAAGAAGTGTTACTACAGGTACTAAAGAGTTTAGAGAGCTTGTTACTGAGATATCCACTCTTTTATGTTATGAAGCTACTAGGGATGCAAAGCTTGAGGAAGTGGAAATTGAAACTCCTTTGGCAAAGATGCAAACCGGCCAACTGAATGAAGACAATTATGCTGTCGTACCTATTTTAAGAGCAGGTATGGGTATGGTTGATGGGATTATCAATGTAATTCCTAATGCTAAAGTAGGGCATATTGGGCTTTACCGTAATGAAGAAACCTTTGAGCCTGTTGAATACTACTACAAGATGCCATCTGATATTAAAGATAGGATAGCTATGATTATAGATCCTATGCTTGCAACAGGTGGAAGCGTTTCAGCAACCATTGATAAGCTTAAGGCAGATGGTGTAAAGCAAATAAAGTTTTTATGCATTGTTGCGGCGCCTGAAGGAATTAAAGTAATTGAAACCAATCACCCAGATGTTCAGATTTATTGTGCAGTGGTTGATAAAGGATTAAATGAGAATAAATATATCGTTCCAGGTCTTGGAGATGCTGGAGATAGAATATACGGTACAAAATAATCAGATTGTTCTTTATATAATTATATATGAATAAAAGCCAAATATTTATATAAGTAAATAGAAAAATATTAAAAGATAATTAAATTGGTGAAAAAATGAGTGAAATATATAAGACATTCACATCTGAATCAGTAACCCAAGGGCATCCTGATAAAGTTGCAGATATCATTTCAGATGCAATTTTAGATGCATTTATGGAACAGGACCCTCATGCGCATGTTGCATGTGAAACCTGTGTAACTACTGATTTTTGTATGGTATTTGGTGAAGTTACAGCAGATGCCAATATTACTAGGGCTGATATTGAAAGAATCATTAGAGACACCATCATTGAAATTGGATATGATAATCCTGACTTGAAATTTGATGGTCACAACTGTGAAGTTGTCAGTTTATTGCATGCTCAATCTCCAGACATTAAGCAAGGAGTAGACCGCGAAGGTGAAGAAAGTGGAGCTGGAGATCAAGGTATGATGTTCGGTTATGCAACCAATGAAACTGATTCTTTAATGCCATTCCCAATTGATTTAGCTCGTAAGCTTACTAATAAATTAACAGAGCTCCGTGAAAGCGGTGAAATTCCATACTTAAGGCCTGATGGTAAAGCTCAAGTATCTGTAAACTACGATAAGGATGGAAATGTAATTTCATTGGATGCAGTTGTTCTTTCAACTCAGCATGATGAGACAATGTCAAATAATCAGGAACAGCTTAAGGCAGATATACGTGAAAAGCTCTTCAAGGCAGTTATTCCACAGGAATTAATGACAGAAAACACTAAAGAGCACATCAATCCTACAGGTGTTTTTGAAATAGGCGGTCCTCATGGTGATGCAGGATTGACTGGACGTAAAATCATTGTGGATACCTACGGAGGATATGCAAGACACGGTGGTGGAGCATTTTCAGGTAAAGACTGCACTAAAGTGGATAGAAGTGCATGCTATATGGCAAGATACATTGCTAAAAATATTGTAGCAAGCGGACTTGCAGAAAAATGTGAGATTCAGATATCCTATGCAATTGGAGTTGCTGAGCCAACTTCAGTTATGGTAGACACTTATGGAACTGAAGTCCCTACCACAAAATCCATGGATGAAATTGTTCGTGAAAACTTTAAATTGACTCCTGATGGAATCATTGAAACCTTGAATTTAAGATCTACCAAATATAAACAAACAGCTAAATATGGTCACTTTGGAATTGAAGGTCTTCCATGGGAGAAAACCGATAAGGTTGAAGATTTAAAGAAATACATTGCATAAGTAATCTTTAGATCTATTCAATTTTAATCCTTTTTGAGGCTTCATTTCTTGAAGTTTCAACTTTTTTATTTATTCTATTTTTCACTTTTTTATCCTATTTTTTCTATTTAATTTCATTTTATTCTATTTAATTCTATTTAATTTTACAATTATTTTTGATTACCCTAATATTTTTTCTTATTTTGTTTAGAATCACCCATTTGAGTATTTTGAGAATCATTTCAAAAATTATATATATTTATTTAATTAATTATTATATAAGAGAAGATTATACATAATAGATTTTTATTCAATATTTCATTAAAATAAAGATAAATTTTTATTTTTATTTAATTTAAATATTTTTAATCTATTTTTAAGCATAATCTTAATCTTAAATGCGTTTATTTTAATTTAACATATTAAATGAATTAATTTAATTTAACCTCTTGAATTAATTAATTTAATTTAACTTTTTAAAATAAGCTAATTTAATTTAACCTTTTAAATAAAAATAAACATTTGTGGTAGAATTTTTTATATAATGTGGTGTTATGATGAAAGAATTATATGAAAAAATGATTAATGAATCAGTAGCTGCTCTCCAAGCAGATATTGATGTAATTAGCGCAAATAGATACAATGACTTTAAAATTGTTGATGCAAAACCTTATGCTGACGCTGTAGCAGGAATGACCTGTGCAGACGGCCAAGCAGAATCTGTAATTGACTTACACAAAAAATCTGTAGAAAGCCATTACAAGGTATTGACTTCTGTAACTGAAACCATCAGACCAGAAGACGATCCATTCATTGAACATTACCAAACTCCTCCTGTACTTGAAATCTTATGTGAGGAAGATGGTGAATTTGCAGACAGCATGGGCGTATTCATTCAAGCTATTGCTGACAATGAAGCATTGGTTGCAAAAGAATCTATCCGCAGATATGGCGGTTTCTATGGTCCTACCTGTGTAGTGGACTTTGCTTTAATGCCTGGAAGTACTTCCAATGTTGTAAACCAAATCTTGCAAACCATTGACATTCCAGTAATGCACAAACAAGCTATTCTTTCTGCAAAATCATGGGGTATGAACACTTCCTATGGTATTGGAGATGCTTTTGCAAACGCTATTGAAGCTGGTGCAACTGCTGCAGAAGCAACCGAAAAGGAAATTGCTGCATTGCAAATGATCTACAAAGAACCTATAGAAGGTCAAGGCAAATTAATGGATGATGCAGGACACTCATCATTTGATGTAAGAGCATTTATGGAAGGATACAAAAAAGAAATGAGAGCTGTTGTAAAAGCTGCAATGGATGATGGAGTACACTACGGTAACATTGTTACTGTACCTGCATATTGTGTAGGTGATATTGGTCACCACATTGGTCAAGCAAGCTACAACATGTGTAAAGATGACGTAATCTTAGCAGTTATCCAAGCAACTGCAAAAGTTATGGAAGCAAGCTTAAAATCTAACATTGACAATTTCACAAGTCCTTACAATGTATTATCATTAGCAACTGGTTCAACTGCATGTTCTGCAGAATACATTCTTGAATTAGACGGATTCAACGCTCCTATGGTAGTGGATTTATTAACTAAAAGATTCCACAACTTCGTACAGCAATATCCTACCAGAGGCGCAGCTGCAGAATTACACAACTGTGACTTTATGGACATGATTTTCAGAGGTTACAATGCAATAAGTGCAGCTAGAAAATCTAGAAGCAGTCAAAAAATTGATCTTGTACCTAAAGTTGCAGGATTTGATGTTGACTTATCACCAATTGCTGATAATGAAGTTCTCATGAACCCACAAAGATACACTTACCCTGCTTGTGGTATTACAGTAAGATTCTCCTCATTAATGAGACTTTCAGACTACCCATGCTTACTTACTCCAGAACCTGTAACTGCAACCATGATGACAAACATCATTGCACTTAATAAGGAAGCTCCTGGTTCTCCAGTAAGAGGCTGTAAAAACTGTGCTGCATGTATGATTGATGCAAAACACGAATACTGTCAATGGAGAGAATCTGTATAGATTTAAACTATTTAAAAAGTTAATTTAATTTTTAAATTAACTTTATTTTTTTTCTTAAAATCTAATTAAGTTACTCTTATCTTAATTAAAAATTTTCATGCTTATAAAAATTATAAGAATTTAATAAAATTAATTATGGAGAGAAATTATGGCTTCTTGTAATATTGGAAAAAAATTCATTGCAGAGCTCATAGGTACCTTCCTATTAGTATTCATTGGTACCGGGGCTGCTGTTGTAACTTTATTGATTTCTGATAGCGTTACTCCTGGGGCTGCTGGCATTGGATTGCTCGGCGGTCTTGGAGACTGGATAGCTATTGCATTAGCATTTGGTTTAACTGTAATGGCTTGTATTTATGTATTTGGTAAAATATCTGGTGCACATTTAAACCCAGCAGTGACCATTGGATTGCTTGTAAGCAAAAACATTTCATTAATTGACAGTGTTTACTACATCATAGCTCAAGTAATCGGTGCATGTTTAGGCAGTTTATTGTTATTCGTCTGTTTAGGTGCTCCTGCTGTAACCATTGGAGGATTAGGTGCTACTGCTCCTGGACTTGGAGTAAGCTATATTCAAGCTATGATTGCTGAATGTATTGGTACTTTCTTCTTAATGCTTGTAGTTATGGGTGTTGCAGTTGACGAAAAGGCAGAACCTGGATTTGCGGGAATTTCCATTGGTATGACTGTAGCTACTGTAATCGTTGTACTTGGTGCATTCACTGGTGCATCCATTAACCCAGCACGTACCTTTGGTCCTTACTTAATGGATGTCTTGCTTGGCGGTACCAATTTCTGGGCTTACTTCCCAATTTATTTAATTGGACCAATAGTAGGTGCAGTCCTTGCAGCTTTAGTATACTCATACTTAGCTAAAGGAAACGATGCTTGTGCATTGCCACAACCATTCTTTGATGAATAATAGTTTTTTTAATAAGGGAAATATTCTCTTATTATTATCTTTTTTATCTTTTTTTAAGTTTTTTATCTTTTTTTTTAAGTTTTTATCTCTTGAATGCTACCTTTCTATTTTTGTTTATTTTTGCATGTTTAAATGGTAAAATAGTAAAAATAATGTATTGTAATTAATTAATTGTTCAACTTTTTTTTAAAATATTAAATTTTTTTCTAATATTTATTAAAAAACTTATTGGTTTGTTATATTATTTTCTAATTTTTCTAAACAAAACAAAACACTTAATAAGGATAAGTGATATATAAAATCTTATGTGTACTGCAAGCGAATATTTAACAAGGGGCCATTATTTTGGCAGAAATTTCGACTATGAAATTTCATATTTTGAAAGAGTTTGTATAACTCCAAGGAACTACGAATTTGAATTTAAGAAAATTGATGAGATAAAATCTCATCACGCTATAATTGGAATTGCTGCAGGTGTTGACGCTTATCCTTTATATTATGATGCTTGTAATGAAAAGGGAGTTGCAATAGCAGGTCTTAACTTTGCAGGCAATGCCATTTATAGGGAATATGAGGAGGGAATGGTAAATGTAACACCATTTGAATTCATTCCTTATTTGCTGTCTCAATCGGAGTCGGTAGAGGATGTTAAGGAGTTGCTCAAGGATCTTAATATGGTGAATATTAATTTCTCAGAGGAATTGCCTTTGTCTCCACTTCATTGGATGATATCTGATAGGAATTCTTCAATAATCGTTGAACCTTTGGAAAATGGTTTAAAGGTTTATGATAATCCTGTTGGCGTTTTAACCAATAATCCTACCTTTGATATGCAATTGTTTAATTTAAACAATTACAGGAATCTGTCTGTCAAGACACCTGAAAATACCTTCGCAAAAGATCTTGATTTGGATACCTATAGCAGAGGCATGGGTGCAATTGGGCTTCCTGGGGATTTGTCTTCAGCGTCCCGTTTTGTAAAGGTTGCTTTCACTAAGGAAAATTCATTTTCCGGTGACAGTGAAGCTGAAAGCGTTTCACAGTTCTTCCATATCTTAGGTTCTGTTGAACAGCAGAAAGGATTGACATTCATTGATGATCCTGATTTGTATGAGTATACAATTTACTCATCTTGCTACAATACAGATAAGGGTATTTTGTATTATAAAACCTATGATAATCATCAAATTACCGCTGTAGACTTGAATAAGGAGAATCTTGATGGTGACAGTTTGATTATTTATCCATTGATCAGTGAGGCACAAATCAATTTTGTAAATTAAATCTTTCGAATCTAAAAAGAATATTTCAAAAGTAATATGTTATTGAACTAAATTTTAAGTTAGGGGAGATTATTATGGCAGATTTAAAAGGAACCAAAACTGAAGAAAACCTAAAGGCAGCTCTTGGTGGCGAATCTCAAGCACGCGTAAAATATGAATTCTATGCTTCACAAGCTAAAAAAGATGGTTATGTTGAAATCAAGGACATTTTCCAGGAGTCATCTGACAATGAAAAGGAACATGCTAAAATCTGGTTTAAGCTTTTGCATGACGGCAAAGTACCTGACACCTTAACCAATCTTGCAGATGCTGCAGCTGGAGAGCATTATGAATGGACTGAGATGTACAAGGAATTTGCAGAAACTGCACGCGCAGAAGGTTTCGATGATATTGCAGCATTGTTCGATGCAGCTGGTGCTACTGAAAAGGCACACGAAGATAGATATAATGCATTGTCTGATAAGATAAATGCAGGAAAAGTCTTTAAAAAAGATGAAGAAATTGCATGGAAATGCAATAATTGCGGATATATCCATATTGGAAAAGACGCTCCTGAAGTCTGTCCATTATGCGATCACCCACAAGCACACTTCAGAAAAAAAGATACTAGTTATATCTGATTTTTAAAAATCAGTTAACTTTTCATATTTTTTA
>NZ_JAFQQZ010000028.1 GCF_017410345.1 Methanobrevibacter sp. | reverse complement strand
TAGACCGTCGTGAGACAGGTTGGTTGCTATCTAATAGAAGTGTTTTGTTGCTTGAGCGGAAGGTGGTTCCAGTACGAGAGGAACGAGCCGTCGGTGTCTCTGGTCTACCAGTTGTCTGATAAGGCATTGCTGGGCAGCTACGCACTGGACGATAAAGGCTGAAAGCATCTAAGCCTGAGGTGTCCCCTGAAAATAGATTGCTTAGGACGCGAGTAGAAGACTCGTTTGATGGGGTAGGGATGTGAGCTTCGAGGTTTTTTTCCGAGTTGTTTAGTCCGCTGCTTCCAATTGTTCGCTTGCTTTATTTTCTTTTTATTCTCAAGGAAATTAATGTATTGTTTGAATTCCTAGTGTTCGTAATGGATGATTAGGATTCGGTTTGGTGTATTCAGTTTGGGTGAAAATGTACGTTTAATTAAAGATCATTGATTTTATGAGTCAAATTATGTCTTGATTCTATCATTATCATATAGGTTTGGCGGTCATAGCGATGGGGTTACACCTGGTCTCGTTTCGATCCCAGAAGTTAAGTCTTTTCGCGTTTTGTTTGTGTACTATGGGTTTCGGTCTATGGGAATTTCATTTAGCTGCCAGCCTTTTTTATCGACCAATATTTAGTTTTATTAACTACGAACTATTTTTATTAATATTATTTATTTTCCTTTTTGAAAGTTTTTTTTAAGCATCTAATTTTTAAAATTAACTACTTTTGTATTTTTTGCTAAAGTGATGTAGATAACATTCTTTCAATTATTATAATTTTTATTATCATTCAATTTAATTAATGAAGTGATTAATTAAAGTATATCTTTTCATTATTTCTTATATTTTAATCAATTCTTATTATATTTTACATAGGAGGAATTTGAAGCGTAAATTTTTAATAAAAATTTAATGTAAAAATAGTTGACTTTTTTAAAAAGTATTATCTCCAATCAAAAAAAGTAATACTTAGTCTATTAAAGTTATGATGAATTTTATGATTTAAAAAAAAATAGGATTTTTAACTTATTTCAAATTCAATAAGTAATTAATTGTTGTTTCTTAAGATTTCTAAGAACTTTTCTTTTGCTTCATCAATGGTTAAAGGATAATCTCCTTTCATATCAAAACCTTCTTCTTCAAGGTCTTGGAAAAGTTCAGTAACGATTGGCACTTCCAAATTAGCTTTGTCAAGAATTTCAGGTTGTGCAAAGATCTCTTTGGGAGTTCCTTCTGCAATGAGTAATCCATCAACCAATACAAAAACTCTTTGTGCATAGTTAGGAACCAAATTAACTTCGTGAGTTGAAATGATGATTGTAATTCCTTCGTCGTTAAGTTCCTTCAATAATCTGCTTAAATCTGTTACACCTTGTGGGTCAAGACCTGCAGTAGGTTCATCCAATACCATGATTTTTGGTTTCATTGCAAGAATTCCTGCAATTGCAACCCGTTTCTTTTGACCTCCACTTAAATGGTGAGGTGCCTTCTTCTCATAGCCGCTCATTCCAACACGAGCCAAAGCTTCAGTCACCCTTCTTTGAACTTCTTCCATAGGCAAGCCTAAGTTCAAAGGACCGAATGCCACATCCTCTTCAACGGTAGGTGCAAAGATTTGATCATCTGGGTTCTGGAAAACAATTCCCACTTTCTGTCTGAATTTAAGCAAGGATTTCTTGTCGTATTTCAATTCCTCTCCTTCGATGAACACTTGACCTTCATCAGGTTCAAAGATACCGTTCAAATGAAGGAACAAGGTAGATTTTCCAGCACCATTCTTACCTAAAAGAGCGACCATTTCGCCTTCTTCAACTTTTAAGCTGACTCCTTTAAGTGCTTGATAATCTTTATTATAAGAATATTTGATATTTTTTACTTCTAACATTTTATTCCTCCATCTTTGGTGGTATATAAACTGGAAGTTCTCCAGTGTATCCTCTTGAATCTAAACTGTGTTGTAATGTTTCACTTTTATCTAAGGACCTTAAAAATATGTTGCTTATAAGTGAACCTAAGCATTCCAATGAATTCCGATAGGAATTATAACCCATTCTTGTTTTTTGTGCCTTTTGCATTGTGTCAATTTCATTTAGGAATATGAATATTGTATTATACATTAAAAGTCCGATTTCAATAAGAATCTTAGGCACTTTGAGGGTTTCCAAGCAATGGAAAACTTTTGCAATAGGGGTTGTAAGTGCAAGGAAACCTAAAATAGGGAAACATCCTAAAACTCTAAAGAATGTGTAGAGACCATAATGCCATGAGTCATCAGTGACTACAATGCCGAAAATTCCAGTTTCATAAATAACATTTCCGATACCAAAGAAGAATATTAAGAAGAGACATGTTATTATAAGAAATGCCATAGGAATTGTTAGGAATTTTAAATATGATCTTAAACTGATTTTTGCTATCCCTAATATTATAATGGAAAACAGAATGAATATAAATACATCAAAGTATAAGTTATCTAACGCCAAAGTAACAATTAATAATATTATTGTCAAAAACAATTTAAAATAAGGATTTGTTTCAGTCAATTCATTGTTGTGTGCAATGTAATCCATATCAAATTTCATAAAATCACTAAATGTCACTAATATGTTCTAAAAATTTAAAAAAAGAAAAAGTGATAAAGAAGATTTATTCTTCTTTACCTTGTCCTCTCCAGTAACCGAAGAAGTAACCAATGATGATTGCTCCTATAGCTGCTTGAAGAGCGAATAATAAACTTTCGATTTCACCACTAGGTGGCTCCCAAATTGAAGAGAACCATGGTTCGTAATTTGTTGCTTCAATTTGTTCACTAGCTGCATCGTCAGATCCACCGAAGTATCCTTCATCTTCACCGAGACCACTGTACATGATGAGTGGTGCGATGAATAATAAAATACAAACGACTGCTAAAATAATTAATGTTGATCTTTCCATATTAATCACCTTATGCTTCATTAGGAGCTAATGCGCCTAATTTGTCTAACAATTTTGGTTTGTAAGCTTTTAATCTGTCCCAAATGATTACGGTTAAGAGACCTTCACCAATAGCTAATGGTACTTGGGTAACTGCAAAGATAGTTAAGAATGCAGTTAATGCTGCTCCAAAGGTTGGTGCAGGGAATGCGAAAGCTAATTGGAATGAAGTAGCTACGTAAGTTAATAAGTCACCTAAGAATGCTGCAAAGAAGATTGCAATGGTTGATGAAATATTAGCTTTAGTTAAACCTTTGTATACTAACCAAGCAACGAATGGGCCTACAATACCCATTGAGAAAATGTTTGCACCTAAAGTGGTTAATCCACCGTGAGCAAGTAATAATGCTTGGAAAATAAGTACAATAGTTGCGAGTACAGCGGTTACAGCAGGACCGAATAATGCTGCACCTAATCCGTTACCACAAGGGTGAGAACAACTTCCAGTAACAGATGGTAATTTCAAAGATGATAAGATGAACATGAATGCTCCGCTTACAGCAAGTAAAGCTTTGGATTCAGGGGTTTCATCTACAATTTTTTTGATTTGATAGATACCAAATGCAACAATGGCGAATGATATGATGAACCATATGATACACCAGGTCAATGGTAAATATCCTTCCATAATATGCATAACTTTTTTCCTCCAAATTAATATCAAAAATTTTTGATATAAAATTCTTAAAAATCAACTTAAATTAATATTTTTTAAAATTAAATTGATTGTTACTATATATATAAATTATTATATATAAATGTTTATCATTTCTTAATCGAGTTAACCTAAATTTTAAGCACTTTTTAAAGAATATTGGAATTAAATATGCTCAAATCCGACTTTTATTGTTTTTGGGATTTTTGTAAAATTCAGTTAAATCTTATTAAATTTTTTCAATTATATTTTATGAGCATATTTATATATTCTTGTTAACATATTTTTTAAATAGATGATTAAGTTATAAAATTTCATTAAGAAATTTGAAGACTATAATCAATTTAAATTTTAATTAATGCGATTAAATTAAGTGTTACTTATATATTTATAAAATATCATTATTAAGTTTATTTGATATTTTTAAAAATTAATTTAATAAATTGGAATAATTTTTCTAAAAATTTCATTTATAATATGATATGTCAAGTAATTTTTAGTGAATTTTCAGTGCATTGAAAAGAGAAAAAAGGGTATTAAAATGGAGAAAGGAACATTATACGGAGTAAGCATAGGGCCAGGAGATCCTGAGCTGATCACTGTAAAGGCAATGAATATCATATCCAAGTCCAAGTATATTGCCACTCCCCATACAGGAACCGGAGATTCATTGGCAATGAATATCGTATCTCAAGCAGTAGATTTATCTGACAAGGAGATAATGCTATTGGAATTTCCAATGACAAAGGATAAGGACATCTTGACTAAAAGTCATAATGAGGCTGCAGATGCAATAGCTAAGGTTCTTGATAGCGGTGAAGATGTTGCAATGTTGAATTTAGGGGATGTGACAATCTATTCAACATTTGCCTACACTATGGACAAATTATTGGAAAAGGATTACAATGTTGAAGTGATTCCTGGAGTCACAAGCTTCTGTGCCTCCGCTTCCCAGTTGAAGATAGGCTTGACAACAATGAATGAGCCTTTGCATATCATTCCGGCAACCGGAATAGATATGAAGGAAGCTTTAGAGATGCCTGGATCAAAGGTTTTCATGAAGATAGGTAAGTCAATGCCTAAACTTATTGAAACATTGAAGGAATTGAATATTGAAGACAATGTTTATGCGGTTGAAAACTGCGGTCTGGAAAATCAGAAGGTTTATAACAGTTTAGATGAATTTGATGGTAAAATGGGCTATTTCACCATTGTTGTTGTAAAATAGTTTTAAAAATTTATATTAATTTAATAATTTTAAATCTTGATTGAGGATTTAATATGGCAGAAAAGAGATTGGTGAATCAAAAGTTGTTGCGTTGTGGCTATACAACAGGAACATGTGCCGCAGCAGCGTCAAAGGCAGCTGCAGCAATGCTGTTCAAGCAGGAATCAATGGATTCTGTGGCAATCACAACACCTAATCAGACAGACCTTGTCATAGATGTTTTAAGTCCCCAATTCAATGATACTGCAGCAAGCTGTTCCATTGAAAAGGATAGCGGTGACGATCCCGATATCACCAATGGCACATTGGTGTCCTCTAAGGTCACACTGATTCCAGATTCTACTGAGATTATTATTGAAGGTGGAAAAGGGGTTGGCAGGGTAACCAAAGGTGGTCTCGACCAGCCTGTAGGGGAGGCTGCAATCAATTCGGTTCCCCGTAAGATGATTAGGGATTCATTGTATGAGTTGGCTAAGGAAAACGATTACAATGGTGGTTTTCATGTTCTGATTTCAGTACCGAAAGGTGAGGAATTGGCAAAGAAAACATTCAATCCCGAACTGGGAATCGTTGGCGGAATTTCCATATTGGGAACCACAGGTATTGTGGAGCCTATGAGCTCTAAAGCCTTGGCTGATTCCCTTAAGGTGGAAATAAGCGTCATTGCTGCAGAGAGCAATGAGAACATACTTATCTTCTTAGGCAATTTCGGTAAGAAATTCACTGAAGAGGAATTGGAATTGTCTACAAAGCCTGGAATAATGTGCAGTAATCTCATTGATGTTGCATTGGACAGTTCTGTGGAATATGGATTTAAAAAGATCCTTTTGATTGGACATATTGGAAAGCTTGTGAAATTGGGCATTGGAATGTTCAACACTCACTCACGTAATGGTGACGGAAGGATAGAAACATTATTGTCCTGTGCTTTGGAAGCAGGTGCTGATTTGGATACATTAAATGGGATTCAAAAATGCGTCACTACAAATGCGGTATTGGATATATTGTATGAAAATGACTTATTGGATAAGACCATGGAAATTCTAAATGGAAGAATACAACATAATATCGATAGAAGAAT
The DNA here is from genome assembly GCF_017410345.1 of Methanobrevibacter sp. Lineage (NCBI taxonomy): Archaea > Methanobacteriati > Methanobacteriota > Methanobacteria > Methanobacteriales > Methanobacteriaceae > Methanobrevibacter > Methanobrevibacter sp. The sequence continues at coordinate 93,793 of NZ_JAFQQZ010000028.1, read as the reverse complement.
ACCTGATGAGATTGAAGTAGGATTCATATGCTTTGCAAATACCGGGGAATATGCCGGTGTTCTATTTGAGAGCGAAAATGCAAAAGAGCTTATGAAATTATGGGAAAAGAAATAAAAAAATAATTAATAAAAAATAATTAAAAATAATCAAAATCATTAAAATTAACTATAATTAAATAGAATTAACTAAATTATACTAATGGATTTCTTTAATTAACTTAAAATTTATGGAGGAAAAAATTATGATTCATTTTGTTGGAGCAGGAAGTGGAGCTGTTGACTTAATAACCGTAAGAGGGGCAGAACTCTTGAAGGAAGCGGATGTTATAATCTATGCAGGTTCATTGGTCAATCCTGACTTGTTAAATTATGCTAAAGAGTCTTGTGAAATTTATGACAGTGCTAAAATGACTTTGGATGAAGTATTGGAAGTCATGTTTGAGGCAGAAAATGAAAATAAGATGACAGTACGTCTGCATACTGGAGACTCCAGTATTTATGGAGCTATCCGTGAACAGATGGACCGTTTAGATGAGGAAGGAATTTCCTACGATGTTTGTCCTGGTGTTTCAAGCTTCTGTGGAGCTGCAGCATCCCTCAAGGCAGAATATACCTTACCTGATGTAAGCCAAAGTGTCATCATCACACGTATGGCAGGAAGGACTCCAGTTCCTGAAAAGGAAAGCATTGCATCATTTGCAGCACATGGAGCTACAATGGTCATTTTCCTAAGTACAGGGCTCCTTAAGGACTTATCCAAAGAGCTTGTAAAAGGGGATTACACTGAAGACACCCCTGCGGCAATCGTTTATAAGGCAACTTGGCCTGACGAAAAAATAATGAGATGTACTGTCGGAACATTATATGAAACTGCGCAGGAAAACAATGTTACAAAAACCGCTTTGATTATTGTTGGAGATGTTTTAGACAGTGAATACTCACTTTCACGTCTTTATGCAGATGATTTTTCAACAGAGTTCAGACAAGCTAAGAAATAATATTTTTTGAGTTCAAGATTAAAAAAAGTTTTTTTTTCCTTGAATTGTGGGGTTAAGAATGAAAGTATCAATCATTGCATTTACAGATAATGGCATGGAGATAGCCTATACATTATCAAATTCATTGTCTGAGGATAATGATATAAGCTTCACCAGATGTGGTAAAGGTGAACTGTCTGTTTGGACAGAGGAACATTTTTCAGATAGTGATGCTCTTATATTCATAGGTGCGATAGGAATAGCATTAAGGGCAATTGCCCCTTACATTAGGACTAAAACAAAGGATCCTGCTGTTGTCGTTGTAGATGAATTAGGACAATTTTCCATACCTGTCCTATCTGGGCATATTGGAGGAGCCAATGAATTGGCACTTCAAATGGCAGACATATTAGATGCAATTCCAGTCATTACAACTGCAACCGATATAAACAACGTATTTGCAATTGATACTTGGGCAAAAAGCCAAGGATTGCAGATTTTAAATCCGCAGTGCATCAAACTGGTTTCATCTAAATTGCTAAAGGGAGAGGCCATTCATATAAAATCAGATTATCCTATTCAAGGAAATGTGCCAAATAATGTCCAGATTAATGATTTGGGAGATTCAAATAATGATTATGATGTCATAATAAGCCATAAAAATTTTGAAAATGATGATAAGGATGTCTTATTATTAGTCCCAAAAATAATCACAGTTGGAATTGGATGTAGAAAGGATATAAATTTTGAAAATATTGAAAAATCCATTTTAAATATATTGAAAAAGGAAAATTATCATATCCTATCTTTAAATGCCATTGCAAGCATTGATAAGAAGGCTAATGAAAAGGGAATATTGGAATTTGCAAAGAAATACGATTTGCCATTCAATACTTATAGTGCGGAAGAGCTGAACAGTCTTGAAGGAGATTTCACAAAGTCAGAATTTGTAAAAAGTGTTGTGGAAGTGGATAATGTCTGTGAACGTTCCGCAGTCATGGAAAGCAATGGAAGCTTGATTAGAAGAAAGGACACTTGTGATGGTGCCGGAGTGACCGTTGCTTTAGCGATGAATGATCCCATTATCTCATGGGAATAAATTAGAATAATGATTATAATAATTATTTAGGTGTCTATTGGAGGAATAAATTTATGAAATGTGTGTCTGTTGTTGGTATCGGGCCTGGAAATGAGTTATACCTTAGCATTGCAGCTAAGGAAACTCTTGAGGATTCAGATTTGATTGTTGGCTATAAGAAATATGTGGAACTTGTTGAAGAGTATCTGCCTGAAAAGGAGTATCTCTACACTGGAATGACAAAGGAAGTTGACCGTTGCAGGATGGCATTGGAAAAGGCTTCAGAAGGCAATATGGTTTCTGTTGTCTGCAGTGGAGATGCCGGAGTCTACGGTATGGCAGGATTGGTTTATGAATTGTCTATCGACTATCCTGATGTTGAAATTGATATTGTTCCGGGCATAAGCGCTGTATTGAGCGGTTCTGCAGTTTTAGGTGCTCCAATAGGACATGATTTTGCAGTGATCAGCTTATCAGACCTCTTAACTCCATGGGAATTGATTGAAAAGCGATTGGCATTGGCTGGAGAAGGAGATTTCTGCATTTGCCTTTACAATCCTTCAAGCCACAAAAGGAAGGATTATCTTAAAAAGGCATGTGAAATATTATTGAAATACAAAGATGAAGACACCATCTGCGGATATGTGAGAAACATTGGCAGAGAAGGTGAGGAGTATCATATCACAAACCTTTTAGAGCTTAGAGATACTGAAGTAGACATGTTCACTACTGTTTTCATTGGAAATGCCAATACTATGGTCATTGATGATAAGATGGTAACACCTAGAGGCTATAAAGGCGTATAATTATAAATGATATGAATCATTATATTATATTAATTAATAAAGTTTCAAAATTACAAGTTTAACTTTCTAAATTATGAATTAAAGTTCTCAAATCAGAGGTGTGAATATGCACAAAATTGTTTTGTTTGGAGGAACAACTGAGGGACGTCTTTTAACTGAATTCCTGTCCCAAAATAAGGTTCCATCCATTGTATGTGTTGCGACTGAATATGGGGAGAAAGTCTTGGAATACGAACCTCCTGTCATAGTTCAGCCTAAAAGATTGAAACCTGGCCCTATGAGAAAACTATTTGAAGATGAGCAAACCGAGTTTGTCTTTGATGCGACACATCCTTATGCAACCGAAATAAGCAAGCACATCAAGGAAGCTTGTGATGAGATGGGCATCGAATACATTCGAGTATTGAGGGAATCCATTGAGATTGAAGGTGCCGTTAAAGTTTCCAGCATGGACGAGTTGATTGATTATCTAAACCAAACAGAAGGATTGATATTCTCATCTATGGGTGCTAAGGAAGCTGAAGCCCTAACTGATGTAAAGAATTTCCAGGAAAGGGTTTATTTGCGTATGTTGCCTTCACCTGAAGGAATGGGGCATTGCCTTGATTTGGGATATCCTATGAAAAACCTTTGCGGAATGCAGGGGCCTTTCTCTAAGGAATTTAATATGGCTCAATTTAAGGAAGTCGGTGCAGACATACTTGTCACAAAGGAATCAGGCAATGTTGGAGGATTTTTGGAAAAGACAGATGCCGCTAAGGAGTGTGGCATGGAAGTGGTTGTCTTATCCAGATTGGTTAAGGAAGAAGGGATTAGCGTAGAGGAAGCTAAGGACACTATTAGGAGCAAGTGCTTATGAAGGAAATCAATATTATTGGAATGGGAATGAGTGAAAGGACACTTACTGCTGAAGCTTTAAGACTCATTCAGGATGCGGATATATTAATAGGCGCTAAAAGATTGATCAATGAGTTCGCTCACTTAAATAAACCTAGTTTTAATGCTTATTTATCTGATGACATATTGAAAATAATTGAAGAGACAGATGCAGAAAAAATTGCTATCCTGGTATCTGGAGATGTTGGATTTTACAGTGCAGCAGAAAAATTGACAGATACTTTAAAGGAATATGATCCTAGTCTAATCACTGGAATCTCTTCTGTTTCCTATTTCTTTGCAAAATGCAGTCTTCCTTGGAAGGATGCAAACTTGATAAGCTGTCATGGGCTTGATACAAATATAGTCTCTTCAGTTAGAAGAAATGAATACACATTTGCCTTAACTGGCAAGAACATTCCAGAATTACAAAAGGAACTGGTCAAATATGGATTTGGAGATTTGAAGGTCTGGGTTGGCGAAAACCTGGGATCTGAAGAGGAATCCATTCAAGAAAGCACCATAAATGAATTGGGCGGAAGGCAGTTCAGTTCCCTGACTGTCTTGATTATTAAAAATCCTGATTTTGATTCAAGAATCAGAACAGGCATTCCCGATGAGGAATTCATTAGAGGAAAAGTCCCAATGACAAAGTCAGAGGTGCGTGCTGTCTGCTTATCAAAATTATCAATAAAACCTGATGACATAGCATATGACATTGGCTGTGGAACAGGTTCTGTAACAATCGAAATGGCATTTGCAGCTTATGAAGGAAAGGTTTATGCCTTCGATAAGAATGAAGAGGCAATTGCTTTATTAAATCAAAACTGTGAAAAGTTCCATTTGGATAATGTAGAAGCAATCTGTGGTTTGGCGCCTGACTGCTTAAAAGATTTACCTGTTCCAGATGTGGCTTTCATTGGAGGAAGCTCTGGAAACATGGATGAAATTGCAAGTTATCTCTATGGCATAAATGATAGGATGAGATTTGTCATTACTGCAGTGACTCTTGAAAATGCCATGGCTGGATTGGAATCATTGAAGAATATTGGAATAAGCGGGGACATTGTTCAGGTTGCCGTTTCAAAAGGCAGGCAAATTGCTGACTTGCATATGTTGATAGCTCAAAACCCTATATTCATTATTAGCGGATGTGGTGCTGATGAATAGGATACTGATTTCTGGAACCAACAGTAACTGTGGAAAGACAACAATTACTATGGCATTGCTTGCAGCATTTAAAAATAGGGGCTTGGAGATTGCTTCATTCAAATCAGGTCCTGATTATATCGATCCTATGTTCCATCGTAAGGTCTTTGATGTGGAAACCCATAATTTGGATCCTTACTTTTCAACAGAAGAGATGCTATGCGACCAGTTCATCAGAAACTGCGGAAAGGATTTAAGCATAATTGAAGGGGCTATGGGATACTATGATGGAATTGGCGTAGAAGGAAAGGCAAGCGCTTGGGAAGTTGCCAAATCCATTAAGGCTCCGGTGGTACTCATAATTGATGCTAAGGGAATGAGCAATTCTGCAGCAGCGATTATTACAGGATTCAAGGAATTCAAAAAAGACAGTATGGTTGAAGGAGTCATATTCAATAATATTTCCCCAATGTTATATCCGCTTTTAAGGGATATTGTGGAAAATGCAGGTGTTAAGGCTTATGGATTCCTGCCAAGGGAAGAGAAGTATTCTGTAGGAAGCAGAAACTTAGGACTCATCACTGCTGATGAAATCGAGGACATTAAGGAGAAGATAAACGGTCTTAGGGAATTGGCGGAAAAATACATAGATTTGGATGGATTGTATGAATTGGCACAGTCCGCTCCGGTGCTTGAAGCAAGTGATGATTATAAGGAATTGATTGAAAGTTCACAATCTAATGATGGTGAACCTAAGCCTCGCATTGCGGTTTCCCGTGACAATGCTTTCTGTTTCATGTATAAGGAAAACATTGAGATATTGGAGGATTTGGGATGTGAAGTTGTCTATTTCAGTCCATTGGAAGATGAAGGGCTTCCAGAAGATATCTCTGGATTATACTTATGCGGAGGCTATCCTGAATTGTATCCTGATGAATTGTCCAACAATAAAAAGATGTGTCAGGCAATCAAGGACATAATAAGCAAGGGAATTCCTACAATAGCCGAATGTGGAGGTTTCATGTATTTGCATGATTCCATTGAGAATGTTCCTATGGTCGGATTCATAAAAGGAAACTGCATTAAAACAGATAAACTGCAACGTTTCGGATATATTGAAATCACTGCCCTTGAAGATAACCTATTATGTGACAAAGGAGAAAGCATTAGAGTGCATGAATTCCATTATTATGACAGTGAAAACTGTGGAGAATCATTTATGGCTAAAAAGGCATCAAATGGCATAGAATATCTTTGCTGTCATGGCTCAGACAGTCTTTATGCTGGTTTCCCACATATCTATCTTCCTGCAAATCCGAATTTTGCAAAGTCATTTGTGGAACATGCCAAAAAGTGGAAGGGTTAAATTAAATTGTTTTTAGATTAATTGTTTTGATAATCTGTTTATATTTACCAAATTATATCAATTGTAATGAAGTGATAGTATGAAAATTGAGTTAGAACAAGTTGAGCCTGCTGAAATTGAAAGCAGAAGTATGGAAATCATTGAATCTGAACTTCCTCATGAAATTGATCCTAAATTGGCGCCAATCATCAAAAGGGCGGTTCACACAGCTGCCGATTTTGATTATGTGGATAACTTATGCTTTAGCGAAGGTGTTGTGGACAAGGCGTTGGAAGCAATCAGGAATGGTGCTTGCATTGTAACCGACACTCAAATGGCAAAGGCAGGAATCAACAAGAATGAACTTAAGAAGCATGGCGGGGAAGTCTTCTGCTTCATGAGTGATGATGACGTTAGGGAAATGGCTAAGAAGAACCATTCAACCCGTGCAAGGGCATCTATGGATAAGGCAGCAAGCTTGGACAAGCCTTTGATCTTTGCAATCGGAAATGCACCAACCGCATTGATTAGATTGTATGAATTGATTCAGGAAGGAAAACTCAAACCGGAACTTATCATAGGAGTTCCTGTCGGTTTTGTAAATGTTGTCCAATCAAAGGAATTGATCATGCAATGTGACGTTCCATATATCGTTGCTCGTGGACGTAAAGGCGGAAGCAATGTTGCAGCAGCTATTTCAAATGCATTGCTGTACATCTTAAGAGATCAGGATAAATAGTTTTTTATTCCTTTTACTTTTTAATTTTTTTATTTCATGTATTTTCATGTTTTTTCATGAACAACTTTTTTCTCTTTTTTTCTTATTTTATTTTATTAATTCACTTCCTTTTATCAATATTTTTAAATATTTCTTCAAATAAAGTATAATTTAGTATTATTAAATTTTTCTTTAAAAAACTATAATTTAATAAAATTTTTATTTTTTAGGATGATATTATGAATGATAAGATTATTTTAGTGGTAAGTTTTGGAACTTCCTATAATGAAAACCGTGCTCTCACCATTGGAGCTATTGAAAAGGACATTGCGGAAGCATTTCCTGATTATGAGATGAGAAGGGCATTCACAAGTCAGATGGTCATAAACATATTGAAAAAACGTGATGACTTGGCAATTGACAATGTGGGAGAGGCTCTTGAAAGAGCATTGAATGATGGCGTAAAGACAGTCATTATCCAACCAACCCACATCATGAACGGTACTGAATATCATTTCAAGATCAAGGATACTGTAGAGAAGTATCTTGATAAGTTTGAAAACATTCCAATTGCAGATCCTTTATTAATCACTGATGAGGACTTTGAAGACTTGATTGCAAGCATAACCACTAAAGGGGACTATGATGATGACACCGCTGTAGTATTCATGGGTCATGGTTCTCCTGCAGAAAGTAATATGGTCTATACCAAATTGCAAGGAATGTTAAATGATAAAGGTTTCAACAATTATTACATCGGTACCGTTGAAGCCGAACCTGACTATGATGATGTTTTGGCTATGGTTAAAGAGAAAGACTATAAGAAGATTGTACTCAAACCATTGATGGTAGTTGCTGGTGACCATGCTACAAATGATATGGCTGGAGATGAGGAGGATTCCTGGAAATCAATGTTTGCATCAGAAGGCTATGAGGTTGAATGTGTCGTAGAAGGATTGGCACAATCCAAAGACATTAGGGATGTTTACATCAAGCATGCTCAAAAAGCCATTGATGGCTTGAATTAATTTATTTTTCATAAGGATTATTCCTTATTCTCTTTTTTTATTTTATTTAATCTATTTTTTTAAATTTAGTTAATTTTTTAGAATTATATTGTCCTATTTTTTTAAATTCATTACCTTTATATATTATCGTTCCCTTATTATATTTGCAATTAAAATTTAAAAAATATTTAAGGGTGATATTATGAAATGTTCTGCTTGTGGTGAAAAGTACTCAGATGAATTGGATTTCTGCCCGTTTTGCGGTGCATATCCTAAAAAGTTCTGTCCAAAATGCTTTTGTGAAGTGAATGATGGTGGAAAAGTATGCTCAGACTGTGGAAGTGAGCTTTTGCCATTTGAACAATTTAAACCTTATCATAATCTTAAGGAAAAGGCTTTAGAATATAAGGATAAGAATGATTTTGAGAAATCTGCTGAATGTTATGAAAGGATATTGGAAGAGTGGCCTAATGTTGAGGAAATAAATTTTCTTTTGGCTGAAAATTATGCATTTATAGGAGAGACTGATAAGGCTTTAAGGCAGTATGAAAGATTGGAGAATATCAATCCGGAATATGTCGGGCTATGTTCAAGACTGGCTAAGATATACATTGAAAAAGAGGAAATTGAAAAGGCGAAGGAATATCTCAAAAAGGAACATAAGGCACATCCATTTGAAAATGAGCACTATATCTATTGGATGCACATATGTTTTATCAAGGATGAATTTGAAAAGGCGAATAGAATCCTTGATCGTTTGTTTGCAATCGGCCCTAATGAAGATGACCTATTGATGTTCAAGGTCAACAATGACTTGAATCTGAAATATGTTGAGTATAATCAGGAGCTTGCAGATATAAATGAAAGGGTTAAAGAGTATTTGGAGAAGAATTTCAATATTTCCATTTAATCTTTTCTTTTTTAAAAAAGTATTCTATAGATGATTTACAATATGTTTAGGGGGTTGAAATATGGAAGTAATTGATGTAATTAATGAGATAGAAACCAATAATAATCCATTTCAAGACGGTTTGGATTATTATATGGATTGCATTGTGAATGTGAACAATGTCAGAACAAGATGCGACCAGATCAGTGTAGTTCAATGTGATATGGATGACTATGGCAGAAATGGGATTCAGATTTTGCTTGAACTTCGCAGAGGTGAGTGGATCACTTGGGTCTTCCTTGATGAAGTGGAATCCTTAGAGGTAAAGGAGTTTAAAAAAAGTAAATAAATTAATGGTTTAAGAAAAAAGAGTTGAAAAAGTTTTCAACTATTTATTAAACCACCATCTATTTTTTATAATCGTCACAAGTTGTCTTTTCGCTATTATCCTTAATGGAACAAACTCCATTCTGTGATAAAGCACAGTTTAAGCAGTTTTGTTCTTCTTCAGGATCTGGAGCTGCAACTATTTGTTGAATGGATAGTGTAAAAATGCCATTCAAATGTTCTCCATTGGTCTTTTTTGGGCCTCTGCCAACTATAGGGGATAAGCTTTTCATATAACATGGAATATCTCCGGTTCCTCCAATATCCACTTTGATTTGTTCATAAGTGTTGAATGTAGAGAAAAATTCTGCTCCTTCCTTCAATATATCTTGAGAAGCTTCAAATTTAAATATTAGCATTTTATTTTCCAAAGAAGTTATTTGAACGTACTTGTCATCAAAAATAAATTCTTCCCCATTTCCTTTTTTAAAAATAACTATTCTTGCAATCTCAGACATGTTTAATCTCCTAATAATATATGTATGATTATAGTCTCTAATAGTATATTATTGTTTGCATTTATCAAAACTAGTTTCATTGAAAATAAGTTGCTATCTAATAAGTTTATAAATTCAATTCTTAAATTCCCTCTTTTTACAAAATTATATATACAATTTTAAGTAAAGATTATATTGTCGTATCATATTTATGACTGATGTTTACGGTCCTTCTATGAGGGAAGCTTTAGCTGTCGATGATTAGGAGAAACCCGACATTAGATAGGCTGCCTGTTTCGAGGGTTACTCGTGGAGGAAAGGGTAAACTACCTGTGAAGCAAGAGAGTTAGTATACGGGCAAAATATCAATATTTAAAATATTTAATAATTCTTATAGATTAATTCCGGAGATTTAATCTATTTTATTAAATATCTTTTTTAGCTATTTTTTTTATTCTATCTTAAAACTTTTCCAAGATTCTGCCATATACCTTTTTAAGTTCAGGCGGTGAATTGTTGTACATTCTTTTTATGATCAGTTCTGGTGTACTCTTTGCAAGATAATTCATCTTAGGTGTCCTGTCCACAATCAAATTGTAGTTTTCATCAAGTCCTGTCGCTTCGATTCCATCTACACGAATATCTGTATATTTCATCAGCTCATTTGCCATATGTGTTACGATGATTGCAAAGGAATTGCTTTCCTCAATCATTTCAATGAAGCTGGAAATGATCTTTACAGCTGCTTCGAGTTCTGTGATTCCTTCAAGTTCATCCAATAGAACCAATTTTTCTGAGTCGCTTGTAACTATCGGCATGAATACATTCAGGAATGATTCGAATGCTCCTGCATCCAATGATCTCTTTTTGGAAAAGTGATAAATTTCATCCAACAATTTTATCTTAGCGGATTTGGCTGGAACAGGCAATCCCATTTGTGCAAGGATAGCTATTTGGCTGATTGTTTCAAGCAAGGTTGTCTTACCTCCGCTGTTTGCTCCAGTTAAGAGTGCAATGTTTTCCTCCTCATTCAATCTGTAATCCACTCTTTGAATATCCTCTGGGTTTGTTCTTTCCCTTAGGCATAGGTTCAGGTGCAATGCCTGATGAAGGTCATATTCATTGGCGAACTCAGGCTTGTTCAAGTCATAAAGATAGGCAAAGCAGCCTAATGCATATTCATAGTCAAACCTGATTATTTCTGCAACTTCCCTTTCAGCATCTTCCTTGATTGAAGCCAATTGTTCTGCAGCAGTGATCTTCTTGTCAAAATAATTATTCTCAGTGTTGGAGAGAATTTCCATCTTCACCCTTTCCATTTCCATGTCATCAATTTCGATAGGATATTTCTTTATGAATGGGTCGAAATCAATACCACTTTCTGCCTTGATTGTTTCCTTTGATTTACTTAAAATTTCGTTAAATATTTCTTCTATTTTTGCAGGTAAAGTATTGTTTAATAAACCGAGAACTTCATCTCCTTCAAGGTCTATGTTTTGAATCTTCCTTTCCAACTCTTGGTCTATATATCTCTTTTCAATATTAACAATTTCATCCAAATCCACATCTTTGGTCTTGTAGTTATCAAGTTCATCAAGTATAGGGCCAATGTCATTCAAGACAGTTTCCTCACCAAGAATGGTTTTTATTTTAGAGACTCTTTCAAAGAGATCCCTGTTCTCATTGAAGTAATCCAAGATGACTTCAGGAACAAGCTGATAGGTAGGAGCATCCTTGTTTATCATGATAAGATTAGGCATGTCTCCAAAGTCAAGGAACCCTTCAGTGTAGATGTAAAATATCAGTTCGTATCCCCTTAATTCCTCTTGGAGGAATGGGGAGTCAGATGCTGTCATAATGGTGTAATATTTGTTCAGGCCCAGATCCATCAGATAGTCTGCATCTTCATGGCTTTCCACAAGAATTGCCTTGCTTGCATCGTAATTTGCCTTGGCGATTTTAGGTTCATGAAGGTTTCTCATCAATTTATCCAGGTCATATATCGGCAGATTGCTGACTTTCTCTTTGGCATTCATTACAAAATCCAATCTTTCATTGATGATTTCCTCATCCTTTATAGGAGCAAGGAGCAAAATCCTATTCTTGGAGTATGAGGTGTTTGAATAGCTTAGCACTTTATCTATGATCTCTTCATAGAGTTGGACTGCCCTATCGCTTTTCAGGAATTTCTGGGCAGGGTTTCCAATCAATTGATTCATGATTTCAATGGCCTTTCTTTGGCTGATTCCATCAATATTGATCAGTCTCTCGAGGTCAAGGTTTTCAATGACCTGGTTCAGTTCCTCTTCTCCTCCCAATTCATTTATGATCTTTTGAGATAATTTATCTCCAATTCCCTTTATGTTCTGTAATTGTGCTCCTTCCATAAGATCACCTCAATTGGAAATTAAATAATTGATTATCATTTCAATATCATTAATTCTCTTTATTTTCATATTGATTTTTAAGTTTTTTGTTTTTCAATGCCTTGTGTTTCAAGATGATTTTGATATTGATTTCATTTTGAAAATTATTTATTTCAACCCTTTTTCAAAATTGGCTTTAGTTAGATTAGGACAATGTTTAGCTATTGCTTTTCTGGATTCTTCAATATCATTTTCCTTCTTGTCAATAAGCTCTCTGTAAACCTTTCCAATGTCTCTGATGTAGTCTAAGGATTTCCATCTTGCATCAATTGAAAAGCTGGAGATTCCTATTGATTTCAAATAGTCTATATCATCAAGCAAGCAAAGTTCCTCTGAATTTAGTATGATTATATTGTCTTCATTCAAATTGGTTTTGATTGGATAATGCTGATCTTTTCTATTTCTCAAATAGTATTCATTTGAGTCAATATAGTATTCATTTGCATTTCCCTTTCTTGATTTCTTTTTGTATTTATTGATAAGCTTTAATTGCTTTTTGGAAATAAGTTCCTTTCTTGTTATCATGGATTCTATGTTTCCATGAACCAATACCTCTAATTCTGGAATAGTATTGTTATTTTTTGGTAGTTCCTTATAGTAATCCTCCATCAAATCCTTGATGTTTTTCTTATATATCTCCGGAGATACACATAAGACTTCAAAATTATCCATCTCCAATACTGTCTCTATATTATATGCATTCAATGGATAATTTCCATAAAGATTGAGATTGAACTTATCCTTTAATGAATCGTGGAGTCCAATTAAGCTAGTCATTATGTCAATCTCCAGATTCATTTTCTTAAGAATGCCTATGATCTTTATTATGGATTCCTTTGTTTGCTTATGAGCGATATCTGGAAGTTTCCAGATCAGTTTATAATCCTGATTCCTTGAAATTTCAATAGCTTCCTTTAAGAAATTGACGCAATAGCTGATGTTAAGTTCATGCTCTTGAATGGATTTGTTTTCTAAGATGTTCTGGCTGATTTCCTCAAAGTCCTTGTTTGGAGGTATTTCCAAATAGATTCTATCAAAAATGGATTCGCTTTTATTAAGTTCCCTTAATATTTCCAAGCTATTTATGTATGCTGATAAGTTATATTTTTCAGCATTTGCCTTTGATTTCAAGTCTATTCTTTTTCTTAAATCCTCATTCAAGTTCCTTATATTCTCTTCAGCTATTCTTATGTACTCTTCATTTGGCCTGTAACTTTCAATGATTTCCTCTTCAAGTCTGTTGAAGAAAGTTCTTCTCAGCTCATTGATTTCACTTATCGGAGAGAATAGGCTTTTGTTATTGTTGATTGTAATCTTTTCAATATAGTAAGGCAAATCTCCAATCTTCAGCAATTGCTTTCTGATTGTTTCGTTGGAAATTGGCTTATTTATCGCTTCCTCCCAAGGATTTTCTCCTTTTACCTTGAGGGTGATTACCTTGCCATTGTCCAATTTGAGATTTCCCTTCAAATGAGGGTAATTGTCACTGTCTATTCTAAAGTAAAGTTCCAATAATGATTTTTTGATGTAATGATTTTCCTTTTTATGTGGAAGGTCCTTCACTTCATTCAACAATGAGTTTTTCTTTGTCAGGTAGACTTTTGAGCCTTTTTTAAGTGGGAAATTGATTCTCTTGTTTTCTCTAACCCTTTTGATGACCAACAATCTTCCTTCAATGTCCTTGTCCTTTTCCCTTTTTCTCCAATGCCTGTCTTTGGAGTCCTTCAATACAGGCTTTGAGGATATGTCGAATCCATAGGTTTGGATGTTATTGATTTCATCAGTTGGATTGATTTCCTTTTCAGCTCTTTTCTCTTTTCTTTTGGCTCTTTTATCCTGTTTTGTCTTTGATTTTTTAGTATCCTTAGTATTATCATTATTGTCGTTATTTTCCAAATTAGGAATATTTTCAATTAATATTCCGTCCCCCTTTTCTGGGATGTTTATGAGATTATCCTTTAGAAGGATATGGATCTCTTCAGTTTGAGGATTGTATCTGTGTATCTTTCCGATGTACAATCCTTGATGCCCTGGCTTTTTCCTGTTCATGATCATGGGATTGTTTTTAGGAATGAGATGTCCAGTTGTAAATTCCCTATTGAAGACCAATTCAAGCTCTTCAAGGGATTCCAGATTTTCCAATTTCTGCTCTTCTTTAAGTCTTTCAATGTTTTCCTTATCCTTTAGCTTTTTCAAGTCAGTGCTTCTTCCCTTTTTCCCTTTGCTCTTTCTTTCCAGCTCTTTGATATTCCTGTTCAATGCTTGGCTTGTCTTGTCATATCTTAATTTGTTAAGTCTTTTTCTATAGTTTTTGACAACAGTTGCAACATAATCATTGCTTCTCATTCTGCCTTCTATCTTAATGCTGTCCACTTCAAGATTGACTATCTCGTCAAGATGTTCGAATAATGACAAATCCCTTGGTGATAGGAGGTAGTCCCCTTCGGTTTTTGGATTTATTCTTTTGCTCTTGTTGATGTTCAATTCATACCTTTCCCTGCATGGCTGAGCGCAGGTTCCTCTGTTTCCACTTCTTCCTCCTTGCATGGAAGAGATCAGGCAATGTCCCGAATAGCTGTAGCATAATGCTCCATGAGCGAATATCTCTATTTCAATTCCAAGTGGATGTGCATAGTCAATGATTTCCTTAAGTTCATTTATTTCCATTTCCCTTGGAAGAACAACCCTTTTTATATTATGTTCGGAGGCCCATCTGATTCCTTCAATGTTGTGAAGGTTCATTTGGGTTGAAGCATGAATCTTAAGTTGGGGGATGTTTTCATTGATGATCCTTACAAGGCCGATATCCTGAATGAGCACTGCGTCAACACCCATTTTGTATAATTCGAGAAGGTAATTGCTAACCTTTTCCAATTCCCCTTCCTTGATCAATGTGTTTACAGTCACATAGACCTTCACATTATGCAAATGGGCATATTTCACTGCTTCCCTAATCTCCGGAACTGTGAAGTTTTCAGCATATTTCCTTGCTCCGAAGTTTTCTCCAGACAGGTAGATGGAGTTTGCACCGGACAATATGGCTATCTTCAAATGTTCCGCAGAACCGACAGGTGCTAATAATTCAGGCAATTTCATTCTTTTTCCTCAATGATAATTAATATTAATTTTTTGTTTTCTTTTAGTTATTTTAATTTAGTTTATTGGATTTAATTTCATGCATTAGCAGGATTTTTCATGTATTCGTCCGTTAATGAAGTTTCCTTTGTTCAATCTTGATAATGTGATGTTTTCAATTTGTTCTTTCAATAAGTTCAAGTCATAAATGTTGTCCTCTTTCAATGCCTGTGAATAGAGTGAGATTATTGTAGAACTGTACTGTGGAGATGAGAATCTGCAGTCGATTATTACAGAGTTCACTCCAGTGTCCTTGATCAGTTCCACTTCATCTATCAGGCATAAGCAGTCCTTATTGATGAAATGGCTGTGCCTATTGTAATCGAATACCACTTTGTATTTGAATTTCTTACGTTTCTGGTCTTCAAGTATTGCATAGTCTGAAGAGTCTTTGATTATGAAGTCTTTTCCATCATTAAGGTTTGAGAAATCATCCTTACTGCTCATCACTTCAAGGTTTCCTTGAATGATGATGTTCAAGTCAAGATCTTCATCATCAGTCCTGATAAACTGATATTTTGATACCAATTCCTTGATTTCTGTGTGTGACAATTCGGAGGATAGGATAACGCTTTTGAATCCGGAATCTGACAGGTTCTTAACATTATAGCTGTTCCAGACATTCAAGTTATGATTTCCATAAACCTTGTTCTTGAAGCTTTTAGCTATTCCTGGTGTGTCATACATGATTGGAATTCTTATATTCTCCTCTTCCAGTTCATCTATGATTTTGCTTATCCTTTCTATTTCCTCATCGCTGATGAATGATGATAGGACCAAGACCAGCTTGTCATCTTTATTTTCCTTTCCTTTGTAAACGATGGAATAAGCCTCTTTCAAGACGTCCTTAATGTTTTCAAAGTATTCCTCTTGACTGTTGTATGAGAAGGAAGGGTCGAAGAAATACTTGTGTATTGGCAATTTGGAAGTCATTTTCAAGAGTTCCAGATTGTCTGCGAATATTGAAAGTTTCAGCTTTTCATTTCTGACTGGAATCTCACTATAAGTCTTATACTCTTTTATGAATTGGCTAATTGCTTTGTTGGTTGCCCTGATTTCCTTCTTGTCTGGCTTGTAGTAATTCAATAAGAGTTCAGTAGCTTCATCAAGAACATTACGTCTTATCTTATTAAGCTTTCCAATTGGAATAAAGCTGTTTTCAGGCATGTCATTTATTGTCAGGTTATTGATGTAGAATGATGTTGAACCGGTTTTAAGCATTTGCTTTTCAATGTCTTCAATGCTTACAGGTCTTTTTTGGGCCGGTTCGAATCTGGTTTTGGAAATGTATCTGAAACTAAATTCCTCTTCCTTGTTTTCGTTGTTGATTCCCTTTTCCACAATCTTGAATTTGGCGCCAATGTTCAGTCTTAAGTCATCGGTCCATTTTATATCCAAATCCAGAGGGATGTTCTGTCTTATTGTTTCGTTCTTGAACTTCTTGAGATTGTCATGAGTTGATTTGGAATAGCTTAAAAGAACCTTATCTCCTTCTCTGACGTTTCTTGTTGTTTCAAGCTTGATGTAGTCATCGGTCTGTTCCTTGATGTTGTCGATATAGATTCCCTTGATCTTATCCTTGTATTTGAATCCGATTCCATCTCCAATGTCAAGGTTTATCTTGAATTCCTCGTTTTCCTTAGAGATAGTGATTAGGTCTCCTTCCTTTTCTATGATCTTTCCGATGTAGACTCCTTCGTGTCCGGAGCTTTCCCTTCCTAAAACCTGTCCTGGCTTCTGGTTGAGGATATAGCCGTCTGTAAATTGTCTGTTGAATACAAGGCTCAAGTCCTTGTCATAGTCTCCCTCATCCCCGTCGATCAAGTGCCTGTATGCATTTGTGATTGTTCCCACATAATCTGCAGATTTCATACGACCTTCAAGCTTGAGGGAGAACACTCCTGCTTTTTCTATTTCATCCAATCCTTTGTAGACTGCAAGGTCATGGGTTGAGAGCAGGTATCCGTTTCCAACATTGTAGTTTTTGTATTTCAGTTTGTATTGCTTACGGCAAGGCTGTGCGCATGCTCCTCTGTTTCCGCTGCGGCCGCTGTTGTATGATGAGATATAGCAGTTTCCGCTGAAGCAATAGCAAAGTGCCCCATGTCCAAATGCTTCAAGTTCCATGCTTATGTTTGATTCCTGCATTTTTCTTGACATTTCAGCTATTTTGTCAACGCTGATTTCACGTGGCAGGACTATTCTGGAGACATTGTTTTCAACAGCCCATAAGATACAATCATAATCGCTTAATGTCATTTGTGTGGAAGCATGGACTTCAAGGCCTGGGATGAGGTTTTTAATCAGTTCAATGATTCCCAAATCCTGCACAATAACCGCATCAACCCCTACTTTGTATAGATAGAATAAGTATTTCACAACATCCACAACTTCAAAGTTGTTTATTAGGGTGTTAACGGTCACATGTATCTTTGCCCCATTCAAGTGAGCATATTCCACACTCTTTTCAATTTCCTCTAAAGTGAAGTTCTTGGCAAATGCCCTTGCCCCAAACCTTTCTCCAGATATGTAAACTGCATCGGCCCCTGCATTGATTGCTGTAACCAGTATCTCATAGTCCCCTGCAGGTGCCAATAATTCAGGTAATGTCATTAAGTATCTCCTATAATCTTGATTGTTTTTATGATTGTATTCTTTAAATTGATTCTAGTTATTTAAAATAATCTAACTATTAATAAATATGTTAATTTTATTATATAATATTTATATAAATATGAGTTTAATTATTGATGACTTATATATTGTTTTTTATGAGAGCTTGTGAAAACTAATGGAATTAATAAAAATTTACAATAGAATTTATATATTTTTAAGAATAAATTCTATCTTATGTATATTGTATTGGAAGGAATAGATGGTGCTGGAAAATCAACTCAGATAAAATTATTGAAGGAATGGTTGGAGAGCAATGGTCTGAAGGTTGAGACAGTTGTTGAACCGACTGACATGGAAGTCGGAAAGCTTATTCGCGAGCTATTGACTCGCTCTGATGCTACAAGCGACACCATGCAAAAAACATTAGGTCTTTTGTTTGCAGCGGACAGACTTATTTTAATGGATAAAATCAAACAGCTAGAGAATGACAATGTTGTAGTAATCAGTGACAGATCCTTCTATTCAAGCTTATCATATCAAGAGCCGCAGGATTGGATTAATGAGATAAACAAATATGCCAAAATTCCGGATTTGGTCTTGCTCTTGGATTTGGACGTTAAGAAATCAGTTGAAAGATGTGATGGAACTGATGAATTTGAAAATGAAGAGTTCCTGACTGGAGTAAAACAGAATTACTTGGATTTGGCCAAATCCAATGAAAACTTCAAGATAATTGATGCAAATAATGGTCCGAATAAGGTATCTTCCGATATAAAAAAAGCTGTAGCTCCATTATTTGATATCTGTAAGGATTGTATCTTATAATTATAATGGAAAATTTAAAATAAAAATTTTAAGCTAAAATCTTAAAATAAAAAAGTTAAAAGAATTATTAGAGTTATCTTTTATCTAATTCTTCTAATCTTTCTTTCATAACTTGAATAATGTATTCCTGTGCTTTTTCAAGTTCTTCTTTTGTTCCTTGGAGTTTAGGTCCGAACTCGGTTTGCTTAAGTTCCACATCGAACTTTTCAAACACATGAGCAAGCATCTGTTCTCCAATCCCATTGGTAAGTTTCATTTCATATACTGGTTCTTCTTCCATACTATCCCTCTTTTTAATCTTTTTTTAAAAATTAATAATTATATTATTTAGATTATAATAGTTTATTCAATTATTTATACTTATTCTTGTGAATCCATAAAGTCTCTTACAGGCTTTAGGAAGTCAATTAAGAATTGTGTCATTGCATTTTTCAAATCCATTGGGTGGAGGTTTCCTTCACCGTACATTTGGTACAGCTCATCTTTAGTGAGTTCCAGGTTTCCGCCAAATTTCTCCGGTCTTTCTATGACTAAAGTGTCCTGTTGGCTGAAAACAAAGTGATCTGCAATTTCTAGAATTGGGTTTCCTTCGGTTTCTCCCATTGGACAGTAACTTTTCTTGATCTTGTCCTTGATTGTCTTTTCATCATCATCGACAGCGATGTAGTTTCCTTTGCTTGAGGACATCTTGTCATCACCGTCAAGGCCGTGAATCAATGGAGTGTGAATGCAGACAGGAGCTTCCTTTCCTATTCTAGGGAGGTTTTCCCTTGCCAACATTTGGATTTTTCTCTGTTCCATTCCTCCTAAGGCGACATCCACTTCCAAAGCGGACATGTCTGCAGTCTGCATCAATGGATAGACTACACTTGCCACTTTTGGGTTGTCGTCATGTCTGCTGACTTGATCCATACTTCTTTTTGCCCTTTTCAAGGTGGTCAATGTGGCTAATTGGTAAACGTCATTAGTGTATTCGCTTCCTGTTTGGAAAGAGGAACCTAAGATGTATTCTGTGTCATCTGCAAGTCCCAATCCTTGGAAGCATCTTTTATTGTACTCTGCAGTTTCAGCTATTTCCTCTACAGTTCCTTTACCATTCAAGAAAGCATGATAGTCTGCAAGCAGAATCTTGATTTTGAATCCCAATTCCTGCAATTGCTTAAGCTTCATTATTGTCACTGCATGACCTAAATGAATTTTTCCAGAAGGTTCATATCCAGTATAAGCGATTGGATGTTCTTTTTCGAGTTTTTCCTTTAATTCATCTACATCAATGATTTCCAATGTTCCTTCCTGAATTAATTCAATTTTCTCTTCAATGTTCATATAATCACACTTTTCTTTTTGAATCAGTTATTGATAATTTTTATAATCATGAATTTTAATTATTATGATTTGTTTTTATTTTCATTTTTCTTTTTTTTTAAAGCATTGTTTTTAGATTATATAGATTTTTCCATCTATTTTAATCACATCTATCTCTTCGCCGATTTCGTATCTTTCCAGTTTCTCATTCATTTCCAAATCAATCGGACTATAGTCGTCAGGGTCAAGAATCTGAAGGCTGTTTGGAGATTTTGCTGTAATGATTGCCTTTTGGATTCCTTCCAAATGTTCCATCTTTTCAATGGAATCATATTCTCTCCATTTCAAAGCTATTATGTCCTGATTTTCTAGGTTTATCACTTGGATTCTGTTTCCATCGACATCATTGATTTGATAGATGTTGTCGTGATATTTAACGAAATCATCCTTGACGAATTTTGGAAGCCTTAAGGATATCCAAATTCTGTATAGTCCCTTTCCAGTTGATTTGTCTTCGCTGATGAGTCTTGGAGATTCCTTGGTGCTTCCTCCAAACTCTTCCTTAAGATGTTCCACAACCTTCTTTGCGGATTTTAAGGAACCTATATAATAGTCATTTCCCTCTTTAAGCTTGGCAACTTGAGGGATGTAAGCCAATTTGTCCTTCTTGAATTGCTTTTCGATTGTTCTGCCGATTATCTCTTCTGCAGTTTTTATCTCCTCGTCCTTAAGCTCTCTGTCATCTGCACGGAGCTGTATCACTGCTTCATAGTATCCTGCATTTCTTTTGCTGCAATCAGGACAGACGGAGTAATTGATTTTCACATCCGGAGTGTGTGTTTCAACAACTTCCTCTCCTAAAACGGTTGCAACGGCTTCAACATAGCATTCTGCAATTGTTCCTCTCATCTGGTCGATTTCAAGTTCAATCTCCTCGTTTTCAGCCAAATCGGAAACGGTGATGTTTCTCTCCAATGCCCTATAGATGATTTCCTCTTCCGGAATGTATTCATCTTTCCATTTTCCCTCTTCCAACTTGGCATTGCAGTGCTTGCAGATGGTTACAGTGATGTTTTCAGGAATTTCCATAAGCTGGAATTTCTTTAAAAAGCAGTTCTTGCAGATTCCATCTATCATTTCAACATCGGTTGCACCGCATTCTGGACAAAACATTTTAAAACACTCTAATAAAAATCAAGCTTGAAAAAATGATTGGCATTTCAATTTAGAAAATAAATCTGTTTTTAATTAAAAAATAAAAAAATAAAGAAGAATATTATAATGGCTTAAGCGGAGCTTTTGCACCGCATGCTGCACATTTCAAGATGAATATTCTGTCTTCCCTTATGATCTTGGTATCCGGTCTGTTACATTCATGGCAGATAACATACTTTTCAATATAGTCATCAATCCTTTCATTGATAAGGAAATGATTGAATTTACCTTGTAGGATTGCTCTTACTCCTTCCAAGTTACCTGCAGTACCTAATTCTCTCAATAAGTATTTTAATACATGCTGTGGGTCTCTGTTTAAGGAGTCTGCCACATCTTTGAAATTTTGAATAAAGGTTCTATTACCTTGAATAACAGAGTATGCCTTTACAGGTTCAAATCTTTTTGTTTCAAATACCTCAGGAGGCAATTGATCAATAGCTCTGTTTAATAAACTGTCATAATCATCCATTCTTTCACCTCTATGAATAATAGTTATTAATTTTAATTTTCAATAATTATAATCAAATAAAATTTGAAGTCTTATAAAATTAGTATTTGAGTTATATTAATATAAATTATATTTTTTATCATTTATTAATGTATTTATTAATATGATATAATGGATTATATAATTAAATAAAACGAATATGAAATTGCTTAAAAATTCTTTAAAAAATAGAAAAATGCTTGAAATTAATCAAGCAAAAAATTTAATTTTTTTAATCCTTCAGTGTTTTTACTTGGCCATGACGAGGTTCGTAGATAAGCCCTTTAGATCTGAGTGTTTTTAAGATTTCATCAGTCTTCTCTTCACTTATACTGAAGTTTTCGCTAAGATGTTCTTTTAGAATATTAACTGGAACATTATCAAATTCCTCTTCCAATGTTTCAATCTCGGCCATCACAGTATTCATCTTATTTTTTTCAGAGGTCGGTGTTCTTCCTTCAACTCTTGCAATATCGATTTTGCCTGTATCTGGATCCATTCCGATTTTTTCCAAACACCATTTTTGCAAGCTTACAGCTCTAAGGGCATCTGAAGCTTCCACTTCATCTTTAAGTTGGAGTTTTGCACTGGCCTCAGCTAAACGGATGGTGGCCTCCAATTGCCTTGGAGTGATTGGCACTGGTGCATCCTCTTCCACGGCACCGCTTCTTACGGATACGTAAAACTCTTCTAAAACTTTTGTTGCACCATCTGTAAGTACAGGGTGAACATTTTTACGTGCATAAGCAATATATTTTCTAAGCAATTCAGGCTCTATGTCATATGCTATGTTGGAAAATTGGTGTGTCTTAAGAATATGTTGGGCCAATTCCTTATCCTTTTCCACATTTGGCTTGTCTTCAAGTACAAATGTCAAGTCGAAACGAGATAGGATTGGGGAAGGCAAGTCAATTTGGGATGCTAAAGCCTTATAAGTGTCAAATTTACCGAATTTAGGGTTTGCCGCTGCAAGAACGGAACATCTTGTATTCAATGTTGCCATGATTCCCGCTTTTGCAATACTTACTGTTTGCTGTTCCAATGCTTCGTGAAGTGCAGATCTGTCTTCTGAACGCATCTTATCCAATTCGTCAACACATACGTTACCTTGGTCCCCAAGCACCAATGCACCTGCTTCAAGGGACCATCCTCCAAGCTCGTCTCTAACTGCCGCTGCAGTCAGCCCTGCACCAGATGTACCTTTACCGCTGGTGTATACGCTTCTTGGAGCTAATTTTGAAACATATTTGAGTATCTGGGATTTACCAATACCAGGGTCCCCAACAATAAGAATGTGAATGTCCCCTCTCAGACGGGTTCCATCTTCCAAATCCTTAACTGCCCCACCGAAGAGCTGCAATGCAATAGCTTCCTTCACATGTCTGTGTCCTTTGATTGAGGGTGCAGTTGAATTGATGATCTTATCGTGTATATGAGGATCTTTAGATAATTCCAATATTTTTTCTTCATCCTCTTCACTAAGTTCCAATTCCTCAAATTCCTGTTCCAATGGTTCGATATGATTTACGTAAATGTAATTTTTGAATTTTCCACTTCTCTCTTCCCTAAATGTCTTTAAGGTTCCTGTGATTCTGACTTTATCTCCAGGATTCAATTCATCTACCAAATCGTCTTCCAGAACCATAAGCATTTGTTTTGGTTCGGTTCCTCCAGATAGGTTTTCCAAAGGTTCCTGCATTCTAGCGCTTTGTGTATCGATATATTTGGATTCCTCTTGAAGCAATCTGAAGGATCTTCCACCACATTCACTACATAATGAAGGTTCCATAATGCGGTTTCCAGAGGTTTGTTCCACTTCATGAAGTCTCATGCAACCTCTACATTCAAATACTCCTGTTTCAATACGAGGACGAATCTCATCAGTCTTTCTTACAATTCCATCAGCAGATACAAAGTTACCGATGTATTTACTCAATAAGTCGCTTAATGGAATGTTATTGTTAAGATTTTCAAATCTGATATTGAGTTCGGCATCTTTCATTAACGGATCGATATTCTTGATAGCCTTCTGTGAAGCTGCAATTACTTCATCAGGCTTTTCTATCAACAAATCCGCCAAATCAGGATCAAACATCTCCAAGTCTTCGTAATTGACTGTAAGTGACCTTTCATCAGGATATTTTTCTAAAATTTCAAATACATCATCCTTGTAAGTTGTTGAGAAAAACTCTTCAAATTTTGCAAGTGATGTTTTTGTTTTGTTAGTGGAATTCATTGTAATATAGTTTTTATATTTAATATTATAAAAGTTTATTTAATTTTTTAAATTTTAATTATAATCATATTGAAAAATTGTTTTGATTTCATTATAATTTTACTGTTTGATTATAATTTCACTTCTTAATTATAATTTTTTAATCCCTTCTTATTTTTCTAATCAATTGATAATTTTAAATATATGTAAATTTAAAACTAATAGTAACGCTAGTTTATTTTTTTAAATAATATTATGGTGAATTTATGAGAAAATCAAGATTGAATCTATTCAAATCAACTTCTATGCTAATTTCAGTTTTAGGGGTTATAATGATTATAGCTACTGTGGCTGCAATAGCTTATGTTGGTTTCAGTTTAGTCTCTTCCAGCTTGACCGGAGGTATCTCTTCAGGTACCCAATATGATCAGTTGGCTCAATTGAAATCAGATTATGCTGATTTAGAGGTTCTATACAATGATACTGGAAATAAGATTTATGCCATGAACAATATCACTTTGGAAAGAGAATATGTGAATGCACAGGTGGAACTTGTAAGGGTTCAAAATGATATAAGTGATGTTGAAAGTGCATTATCGATGAAAAAACCGGCTTCAGAAGTTGATAAAAGATTGCAACAAGCAAAAGATGATTTAAAAATAGCTCAAGAAGCGTATAATAGTTTATCAGTTAAATAATAATTTATTTAACTTACTTTTTTTATTTTTTTTAGTTTTAATTTTAATTTAAATTTTATATTTTGTAGAATGGTCATTTTTTAGTTTTTTTCTATTTTTTTAAGTTTTTTATATTTTTCAGATAATTATTTTTTATTTTTAGGTCCTTTTCTATAGCCTAATCCTACAATATACATTTCCTTGCTTCTTTGTCTTGAGGATGGAGGCTTGGTTGACTTCACTTTCCTGAAATCATATTTGATGCTGTCTAAAAGACGTTTGTATTCAGGGCCTTGGAATGCCTTGATTACCAGATTCCCTTCGGTTTCAAGGATGTTATTTGCAATCTTGAACACTGCTTCAACAAGGTCAACGGATCTTAAATGGTCCAAGTCCTTCACTCCTGTCAAGGAAGGTGCGGCGTCTGACATCAGGACCTTTACCTTTCCATTTGTCAATTCCATGACCTTTTCCTGTACGATTTCCTTTGTGAAATCCCCTCTAATGCCATAATAGTTAGGTTCGCGGAATGGCTTGATCCTATTCAAGTCAACTCCCACTACGATTCCATCTTCCCCTACCTTTTCCAATGCAACCTGAGACCATCCTCCAGGAGCTGCACCTAAGTCCACTACAGTGTCTCCCTCCTTAATGATCTTGTATTTCTTATCAAGTTGCTTGAGTTTATATGATGCTCTTGAACGGTATTCTTCACTTTTAGCTCTTTTATAATAAGGGTCATTTTTCTTTTCCATTTGCCATTTGCTTCCCATCTTAACCCTCCTTTATTTTTCTTTATCCTTTTTGGCTTTCTCTTCATAGAAATTCAATGCTGAACAGACAGGCCTTCCGGTTTGAACGAATTCTATGCTGATATCGTTTCCATTTATTTCCATCAATGCAACAGACGGATCAGACAGTCTTGGATTTGTCGGACTTCCTGGATTTACCAAAATGACATTTTTTATCTTTTCAAGCTGTGCCACATGTGAATGTCCGCTTACTAGAATGTCCACTTCCAATTGGAGTGCGTGGTAATATAATTGCTGTGTGTCTCCTCTAGGATAAACCTCTCCATGTATCACTCCAATCTTATGGCCTTCCACTTCAATAACCCTTGAAACAGGCAAATCAATGTCTCCATGGACCCTGTCCATATTCCCTTCAACTGCAACTACAGGAGCTATTGCCTCAAGTTCATCCATGACGCTCCCGCTTGTTATGTCTCCTGCATGAATGATCAAATCCACTCCTTCAAAGGTTTCCAAAACTGTTTGAGGAAGCTTTACTCTTCTATCTGGAATATGGGTGTCTGATATTAATCCGATTAGCATATTTTCACATTGAATATTTTGTTAATAATTTGAATAATCTATTATTTGGTCTAACAATAATAAATTTGTTTAATATAAATTATATAGTTTTTTGGAATTTCCTTATTTTACTCTAATTTTTTATTATTTTTTATTATTTTTTACTATTTTCTATTAAAAATTAGAAATTAATTTAGTTTCATATCATAGCAATAAAATTTCAATAATAAAACTTTATAAGTTTATAAAAATATAATATTATTATCGATAAATATCTTGTTATATTTATGATTCATTTCTGAGAAAAATATTTCGTTCAGGAGATTAAAAATGGGAAAAGTTAGTAAAGAAAAAATATTGGAGATTTTGGAAGGATATGATAAAGACAATATCACTATCGCAACTTTAGGTAGTCACACTTCTTTGCATATTCTTAACGGTGCTAAACAGGAAGGATTTAGAACTGCTATTGTATGTGCAAAAGGCAGGGAAGTTCCTTATCAACGTTTTGATGTTGCAGATGAATATATCATTGTCGATAAGTTCGAAGACATTGTAAACGAAGATGTTCAACAAAAATTAAGAGACATGAACGCAATCGTCATTCCTCATGGATCTTTTGTTGCATATGCAGGTTTAGACAATGTTGAAGATAAGTTCAATGTGCCAATGTTCGGTAACAGAGACATCTTAAGATGGGAAGCTGAAAGAGACTTGGAAAGAAAATTGCTCGTAAACGGTGAAATCAGAATCCCAATGAAATATGACGACCCTGCAAAAATTGACCGTGCTGTAATGGTTAAATTCCCTGGAGCAAGAGGTGGAAGAGGATACTTTGTAGCTTCATCTCCTGAAGAATTTAATGAAAAGATCGATGCAATGAAAGAACGTGGATGGATTGAAGATGCAGATGTTGAACAAGCTCACATTGAAGAGTACGTATCCGGATGTAACTACTGTATCCACTACTTCTACTCAGCATTGAATGATGAAGTTGAACTTATGGGTATGGACAGCAGATATGAATCCAGCATTGACGGATTCGTAAGAATGCCTGCTAAAGACCAATTATCCATTGACATCAGCCCATCCTATGTTGTAACCGGTAACCACCCTGTTGTAATGAGGGAATCATTGCTTCCACAAGCATTTGAAATCGGTGACAAATTGGTTAAAAGTGCTGCAGAATTAGTAAAGCCTGGTTTAAACGGTCCATTCTGTATCCAAACTCTTGTAAACGATAACCTTGAAGTTGTTGTATTTGAAACAAGTGCAAGAACTGATGGTGGTACAAACACCTTCATGGAAGGTTCTTCATACAGTTACCTCAAATATGGTGAAGGTATGAGTATGGGAAGAAGAGTTGCACGTGAAATCAAGAATGCACTCGAAAATGGCGGATTTGAAAAGATTATTACATAAATTTAATTCTCTTTTCTTATTTCTTTTTTTTAACTTTTTTTATTTTAAATTTTTATACTGATTTTTTTATCTGGTTTTGATTCTTTTTAGATTATTTTTTCCTTCTGCTTTTTGGAAGGAATAGGTTTGCAATGTTCTTTTTGACATCACCAGTGTCTTCGAACTTTTTCTCTTTAGGTTCTATAGGAACATTTTTAGTGCCTTTAATTCCTTTTGCGGCATCATATTCCTCTTTAGCCCTTGCTCTTTCCTGATAGAGGTAAGCTCCAAAGAATGCCATCAATGCACCAAGACCTAATATTGCAACGCTTGTTATCAAATCCCCTATTTCTGTAGGGGTATAAGCTCCTAAAAGCCCTCCGAATGCCAAATACAATAATGGTGTCGCACCGACAATACCTAAAAGAACAGCCTTAAGATATGATTTTGCCTGATAACCGATGTAAAGCGGTCCAATAGCTGCAAATGCCATTAAAAGATCTATCCCATATTGATTTGCAACAAGCGGGAAAAACGCATATGCTCCTGCACCGAATATTAATGACTTTAAATCTATGTCTGGTAAATTAGTGTTTTTATTCCTGTTTCCTTTAGGTTTCCTTGCCTTCTCTGCATCTACCATTAAATCACCTAAAACTAAAAAATTATATCTTTATTAAAATAATTATCTTTTATTCAATTTCTTATTAATTTTTTATTTTTCATATAATTTAAAGTTTAATATTTTTTTAATAAAATAAGGATTTTCAATTGATGAAAATGGGAAAGATAAAGATAAAACTGGTTTTAAAACGAAAAATAGTGAAAAAAGATTATAAAAATAGAAAAGATTAGAAAAAATAAATTTAAGAAAAATTAAAAAATATTAATTTTTCTCTTTAGATAAGGCTCCACCGAGAGCACCGGTTATTCCCATAACTATCATATATTTGATTATATTATAGATAATTACAAACAGGCTTGAAATTCCAGAGATGGTAAATCCGGTAAGTCCTCCAAGAGGTCCCATCAATGCGGTTCCACCTATGGTAACAAGTATTATGAATAGGACGGATGCTACAATTGTTCCGAATGCTCCTGCAAGTGCTGCATTCCACATTCCTCCAAGTATTCCTTCGTGAGCCATGTATCCGACAATGAATCCCACAATCAAAAGACCCCAGAATTCATAATGTCCAAAGAATAAATAAACGACTAATGTCAATAGAAACCCTAAAATAACTGAGTTCATCTTAGCCATCATATCACCTCATTTTTACATTAAATCTTTAAATTACAATAGTTTCATTTATTATAATTTATTACGTATTTAAATATAGTCATCAAGTATTTAAACTTTACTTTTTTAATTTAAGTTTTTTTAATTTAAAAATTTTTAAAATATGTTCATATTAATAAAATTTTTCAATAATAATCATTTTCCATTTGCTCTTTTATTTTCTCTATGACTGCCCTATGCATTCTTTTGGTAAATTCAGACTTGTCATTTTGTTTCAGGACTTCAAGGTATCCCTGTGAGACGAGATTGAATGCAAATGGACTTGGAATGATTGTATTTATTGTCTTTATTTCCATCTCTCCGCTATGGATCCATGAAATGACCCTTTTCGCATTTTTTATGTCCATATAATCTTCAGTGGCTTCCCTTCTTGATTCCTTGAGGATTGGGAAATTATTGTCCATTTCCTGAATGTATTTGAGCAATATCTTTCCTCTGACCTGCTGTCTTCCTACAGACTTTTCATGACCCTTATACCTTCTTAATGTCATAAGGGATCTTCCGGCGCAATGCCTGAATCTGCTAGCCAATGTTTCGGTCTTGTCAAGTGACCTTATCAATATGTTCTCAAAATTGGTCGGAGTCAGTCTCTTCAACGCTTCCAATGCACCCATCTTGCCGTCTGAGCTTAAATAGAATCCATTGTCTGTGATTGAAATTGTAATGTTCCTTTTGTTTCTGTCACTTGCAACATAAGCCACAGCCCTTGCAATCGCATCATTTGTCTTTCTGCCGAACAGGCTATGGAAAACAACGAATTTCCTTCCTCCAAAACCTGTATAATACTCAACAAGAAGCTTTTGCTTATGTGGGATTTGGGCATATAGGAACTGTTCATTGAAGTATTCGTAAATGGAATTTGCCGCAAATTCGTCAACATAAAGGTATTCATGGAGGAATTCTATTATTTCCTCCTTGGACCTTCCATATTGGAACTTGCTTTCAAGAATGTATCTGAACCTTTGAATGTCAACTGCAAGGTCAAATGCCAGAGGCAGCTGTTCGGAATACCATGAAGGAATTGTAGGTGGTCCTGATGCCGGAGAGACATTGATTGTCATTCCCTTTCCATAATTGAACTTATATGTTCTTCCACCGAGGACAAAGCTGTCTCCTTTTTTTAGCTTTTCCATGAAGCCCTCTTCAACCTTGCCGATTGCCTCGCCATCACATTTTACGATTACCGCAGAATGGTCTGGGATTGTTCCTATATTTGTTGAATAAAGCATTCTTGCCAGTTTTCCTCTCTTTCCAAAGGTATTTTCCTTATAGTCAATCCAGATTTTTGCATAAACGTAACGCTCTTCAAGCTCCACATATTCTCCTGCCAAATAGCTTAGGACATCTTCGTAGTCGTCCCTTTCTAGGTCCTTATAGCAATAGCTTTTTCTAATTACATCATAGGCATAGTCAATGTCCCAAGGGTTTTCGATTCCCATTCCATAGATATGCTGTGAAAGCACATCCAAGCAGTCCTTTGGAATCTTAATATTGTCGATTTTCCCTTCCTTTGCATTCTTCAATAGCACGGAACATTCCACAAGTTCGTCCCTATCTGTAACGATTATTCTTCCCTTTGACTTTTCATGCAGCCTATGTCCGCTTCTGCCTATTCTCTGCAATGCCCTTGAAACTGATTTCGGAGAGTTGATCAGTATTACAAGGTCGATATAACCGATATCAATTCCAAGTTCAAGTGATGTGGAGGACACTACGGCTTTCAGTTCTCCCTTTTTGAGTTTTTCCTCGGTTTCCAATCTTGATTCCTTGGATAGTGAGGAGTGGTGAGCCATAATGTTACTGTTGTTGAAGTGCTCTCCATAGAGCTTTTTAAGATTATAAACGTAGCGTTCAGTTGCGCTACGGGTATTTGTGAATATCAATGTTGTCTTGTGTTCCATCACCAGGTCATCAATCAGTGCATAGGTTGCCATCCTTGTATCCTCATCGTCAGCTATTACAATATCGTCAACTGGAGAGATGACTTCTATATCCAATTCCTTCAGATAGTCTATATCAACTAGAATGCAGTCCCTTTCTATTCCGTATTCGTATCCAACAAGGAATTTTGCAACCTCTTCAAGGGGGCTGACTGTAGCGGAGAGTCCAATCCTTGTATATCCCCCTATCAGATGCTGCAATCTCTCAAGAGACAAGCTTAAATGGACTCCTCTCTTGTTTTCAGCCAATGAATGAATCTCATCCACTATCACATATTTCACATGTGAAAGCTTTTCCCTGAATTTAGGGGCGACGAGGAGTATTGACAATGTTTCGGGAGTTGTAATTAGGATATGTGGAGGGGATTTCAACATTTTTGTTCTTTGGTATTGGGTGGTGTCTCCGGTTCTTACGGCTTTTCTAATTCCCAAAGGCTTTTTAGCTATCTTTTCTATTTCCCTAAGTGGCTGGTCCAGGTTCCTTTCAATGTCATTGTCCAAAGCCTTTAGTGGAGATATGTAAATGCAGTATACTTTATCTTCAAGCTCTCCCTTATCGGCAAGTTCGGTCAATTCATTTATGACTGATAAAAAAGCGGTCAGAGTCTTTCCAGATCCTGTTGGTGATGAGACAAGTATGTTCTTTCCCTTATGAATTTCAGGAATCGCTTGTTTCTGTGCAGGTGTAAAGTCATCAAAGTTATTCTCAAACCATTCTTTTACGTAAGGATGGAGATTTTTATAAATCTCTTTTTTTGAATAACTTTTTGTCTGTTTTCTTATCATATTATCAATTCTTATTTGGTGGTATAATTTATATCTAATCTTCTGTTTTAAATACTGTACTAATTATTTTATGTAATTTATTTATTTTATAGTTTAGTTAATAATTCGTTTATAGTTTAGTTAATAATTCGTTTAACTTTAAGTTTTTTATCCGAATTAATTTAAATATTAGTTTTAACTTAAATATTATTAAATTAAAAATTTAGTTTGATGGCATGAATTTTTTATTTTTCATGACTATTTTTAATTTTTATTGATTTACAATTTCAATTTTTATTTAATGAGGATTTATTATGGTTGGAAACTTATCAATTGAAGAAGCTATTGAAGCATTGAAGGATGAGGATGTAGCTACCAGAAAATCAGCTATTGCAAGCTTGGAAAATGTAAATGATGAGGCAATCATCGACCCATTGATTCAAGCCACTAAGGATGAAAATGCGCAGGTTCGTTTTAAGGCTGCAGAGATTTTGGGAAACATGGGGGATGCAGCTGTAGATAAACTGATTGAGGAATTCACCAAATCAGAAGGAAAGGATAAAAGATTCCTTGCATTTGCACTTAAGGAAACTGAAGATGAGAAGGTAATTCCTTATTTTGTCGAATCCCTTGATGATGAGGATTTCGGAGTAAGAAAAGTGGCTGTCAGATCATTAGGTGAGCTTCAAGCTGAAGATGAATTTGATAATATTGCAAAATGTCTTGAAGATGAGGATTGGGGTGTAAAATTGGCTGCAATTCAAGCTTTGGGAGATTTGGCAACTGACGAATCCATTAAATTAATCAAGCAGGCAAGAAAGACTGAAGACGATAAGGACTTTAAGAAATCCTGCAATAAGGCAATCAAAAAGGCTGAAAAGAGGAAAAAGGCCAAGGCATCAGGAAAAGCAATTGTAAAAGTCATTCCAATGAGCACCATCAAGGAAATGGAAGAGGCCAACCTTAAAAAGGCGATTAAGGAATATGAAAGGTATGTTGAATCAAAACAGCCAAAAGATGCAGCATATAAAAGGTTATGTGTCCTTTACAGAAAAGAGAATGACTATGACAATGAAGTGAGAGTCTTGGAAACCGCATGTGAAGTGTTTGCGGATAATGAAAAGAAATTGCCTTACTTTGAAAAAAGATTGGCTAAAATGAAATAAATTTTAAAATTTTTTTATTTAATTTTAATTATTTTTTATTAATTTTCAGGATTTTCTTCCTCTTTTTCTATTTTTATTTTTTTTCATGAAATTTCATGTTTTTTTCATGAACATTTTTTTACTTTTCTTTTAATTCGTATAAATCGGCTCTTCTATTCTTTAAAACTGGAATCTCTTCTCTAACTCTTTTTATTTCATCCAGGTCTATTTCAACGATTCTTAAATCTTCGTTGTAATCCAATTCTTCAATCACTTCTCCCCATGGATTGACAGCTATTGAATGTCCATATGAATTGTAACTTGCATCCTTATCAAGTGCCGGTGCCACTCCTATTGCATAAACTTGATTGTCCAATGCCCTTGATCTGAATAGAAGCTCCCAATGTGCAGGGCCGGTTGTTAAATTGAATGCTCCTGGGAAAATCAGTATCTCTGCACCATTCAATGCCATTATTCTTGACAGTTCAACAAATCTTATGTCATAGCAGATTCCAATTCCTATTGTGGCCAAATCGGTTTTTATTATTGTAAATTCATTTCCTGCACTTAAGGTGTCAGATTCCTTGAAATAGATCTTGCCTTTAACGTCAATGTCAAAAAGATGCATTTTCCTATGTTTTCCCAATATTTTTCCTTTATTGTCAAAGAAAACTGCAGTATTGTATATGGATTCAGTTTCTTTATTCCTCTCAAGTTCAGGAATTGATCCTGCTAGAACATGAATGTTCTCTTCCTTTGCAATTTCAGCTATTTCATTTAAAGTCTTGCTGTCAGCTAATTCTTCAGCATATTCTATGAATTTCTCATTTTCATAAGGGCAATTGAACATTTCCGGAAGAACAGCCAAATCAGCTCCTTGCTGTTTGGATTCCTTAATAATTTGAATAGCCTTATCTATGTTTTTCTCCTTATTGTCAACCACATTCATTTGGCAAAGGGCTATTTTAATTGATTTCATGTTTTTTACCTCGAGAATTTGTATATAAATATTAAAAATAGAAAAATTTAAAATCAGTTAAAGATTAAAAAAAAGAAAAATAAAAAAGAAAGAATTATTTTCAAGTGGAAGTTAAAAAATAAAAAATTAATAGATTAGTTTTAAGCTGCTGTAGCACCATCTGCACCAGCATAGTCCTCTGTTGGGAAACTAATACTATTAATCATATTTTGGATTTCAGTTGTATTCAAAGCACTGATGTCCTTGTTGTTGGATTTTCCATTGTTTATGACAAAGCTGTAGTATACTCCATCACGTAAGGTACAGATATATCTTGAATATCCTTGGTCTGCAGTGCTTATTGTCATTTCCAGGGATGGAATTCCGCCAACATCAACAGTTTTCGCTTCTAAAACCTCTCCATTCAAGGATTGTGCAGTCGCATTGACATCGCTTATGATCTTATCATATGTGATGTCATCGCTTTGAATTGTAGTGAATCCAATTAAGGTATTATCTTTGGTCTTAAATGCAATATCACTGGAATTGCCGTTTCCATTTGTATTGTTGTACATGGACCAGTTTCCAGAATAGTCAAAGTTGATAATGCCATCAGTATATGTTTTTACTTCATCAGTAGTTTGGTTTTGGAGTCCATTGAATCCAATTCCTGCAATCAAGAGAATGATTATCGCCAGGATAGCGACAATTGCTATTTTTCTGATATTGATGCCGGAACCAGCAGGTTCTGATTTTTCAATGACTTTGGTTTTGGCCTTCTTCTCTTTTTTCTCTTTTTTAGGAATTTTAATTTTCTCTTTCTTAGGACTTTCCTTTTTGATTTCTTTTGCGTTTTCTTCGGTCTTTGGAGTGCCGAATTTCTTAGCAGGGTCTTTTATTCCCTTATCCTTCTGTTTAAATCCTTCAGTTGCGGTTTTGCTGAATGAAGGTTTTGAACTTACTTGGGTTTGAGCATGACTTTCTTCTTTCTCTTTAGCAACGCTGCTGAATTTGCTTAAATCGAATCCGCCTAATTTATCAGACAATCCTTTTCCAAATCCAGAGGACTTGCCAGCGAATATTGAATCGTTGGTGCTGGTGATCACTCCAGGTTTGTATTGTCCGTCTAATTTAGGTGGTCTAGCATTTGCTTCAGATTTTGGAGGCAGTTTAGCACCACAGTTACCACAAATCGGTGCACTGTCATAACTTGCATTTCCACACTCTTGACAATATTTTACCAAATTTTAACCTCCTACTTTGATAATTAGAATAAAGATTAATTTAAATTATTAATATAAATTAATATACTATTATTATGTTTTTATTTAATCTTATTTAAAATTTAAGATATTTCTAATTCTTTTAAGTAAACTATTTTATTTAGTAATAAGAAAATAATATCTAGTTAAAAAGATTTAATTAACTTATTTTTAAAATTATAAATGTGATAAAATGGCTGAAGAAAAAGAGATTAAATGTGATAATATCAATTATGCAGTTTATAAGATTGGAAAATGGGAAAATGATTATGAGATAAACATTTTAGGAACTGCAAGTGAAATCCCAGTAACCAAACCGACTTTAGACCATATGGTAAAGCATATGGATCATATAAGGGCTTCTGTTTTTGAGATTGGAGGAAAGGAAATCAATGGGATGATCGGTTTGGCTATGCAATTCAATCCAAGCTTTGCTTCAAGAGACATTGATGAGCTTATAGAATTGGAAGAAAAAGAGCATGAATTGATTATGGATGAATTGAACAGTGTCGAATTGAAGGGAGCAGAGGACACAATAGCTTTGGACACTGATGAATTTGTCATTTATAAGTTGGAGTATGATGGACACACCTTATCTCCAAAGCCATACAATGATTTTGCCAAAAGGCATCAGATGGAAGAGATAAAGCGTCTAAAAGAATTAAGCGGAGAAAGATTTGTATTAAACATATAACCAAGCTTTTTGACCTTCGGTCAAAAACCTTGATCAAAATCTTTTCTAATTCTTTTTTTATTAATTTATAAAACCAATATTCCAAGTCCTTCAAGAAGGATTTTCACACCAAGCAATATTAAGATCACTCCACCAAGTATTTCAAACTTGCCTCCAAAGTAATTTCCTATTTTTTTACCTAAATAAAGCCCAATGATTGTAAATATGAATGCTGTAACGCCAATCATTATTATTGGAATCAGAATGTCTGTATTCAATACCGCATAGGTTATTCCAACTGCAAATGCATCGATGCTTGTAGCTATTGCAAGGAGAGTTAGTTCTTTAAAGGAAAAGTTATCTGAATCTTCTTCCGCTTCTCCATCACCAGATAAGCTCTCTCTGATCATATTTGAACCAATCAGAAGAAGTAGAATGAATGCAACCCATGGCGCAAAAGTGGTAATTAGCCATTCCAATTGGATTCCGCCTAACCATCCAAGTACTGGCATGAATGCCTGGAATCCTCCAAAGAATATTGCAAACCATAGGATTTGGCTTTTAGTGATTTTCTTTAAGGTGAATCCTTTTGTAAGTGAAACGCTGAATGCATCCATTGCAAGTGCAATTGCAATCAATAATGTTGAAATGAAATCCATAATAATCAGTTATTAATCAGTATATTAATTAGTATATTATAATTGTTTTTCACAAGATATATTCTTTTAGTTTTATTTATCCAAAGGCATCCAGAGTTACTTTTTTATCTCTTTTAAGTTCTCTTGGAGGTTCTATGGCTACAAATTCAATTCCTTCCTCTTCCAACAGTTCAAGGGCATCATCACCTATTGAAGGGGCTACAAGTATTCCTCTGACTTTCTGCTTCTCTCCGTTTCTGCCTTTGATTTCTTTATTTTCCTTATTTTCAAAATCAGTCAGATATCTTCTTATCTGCTTAACAGCAGCCACTCCAGCTTTACGTGCCTTCAATTCCAAGACCATCAGGTTTCCTTCGCTATCCTTGCCTAATATGTCTATAAATCCATGTTCAGTGGCATATTCCCTTACTGTCGGTCTGAATCCCTCTTCGATTATGTGAGGCTTTTCCCAAATCATATCTCCCATATCCTTTTCATAGCCTGCTCTTTCAAGCTCCTCATAATCTTCAATTAGGTTATAGTTGGCATAATGGACTTTCCTTACCTCAACTTCCAACCTTTCAGGAGGACTGCGCCTATGGCTTTCCAAAAAGAGTATTTCATCTTTGATATATGCTCTTGGCCTTGATTTTGGAGGCTGCCAATTGACTGGATCCACCTTATTGTCCTGGTGAATCAGGAAGCAGCCGTCAGGTTTCATCATGATGATTCTCTCACCGTAATCAAGTTCGCTTAATGCACGGCCTTCATAGCTGACTCTACAGCATGCAAAAAGCAATATGGTTGCCTTTTTCCTAAGTCCTTCCTCAATGAGCTCATAGGTTTCCTCATAATTGGGGTTTTCCAATATTTTATATTTCATTTTATCAGTTTAAAATTTGTATTTAAATTTTTATTTTTAATAAATAGTTTACTAATCAATATTTGTTTTTATTTTTTATAAATTTAATTAATTTTAGTCTTTTTTGATTAATCATCATTCCTAAAAAATCTATTTCAAATTAAGAATGAATTCCCATAATTAAAATTTAAATTCTTAACATTTTATATATTACTATCTATATATTATTAATAGTTAGGAAATGATTATTATGGAAATGAATGAAAATGTTGAAATGATTACAGGAGACCCTAAAAAGGCAATCAATAAGCTTGCTTGGCCTTTGATAGCCAGTATGTTTTTGATTTTTTTAAACAATATTGTAGATAGTATTTGGGTTGCAGGGCTTGGTCCGGATCCACTTGCTGCAATCGGATATGTCACACCGCTCTTCATGGTGCTTGTGGGAATTGGAAATGGTATCGGTGCAGGTGCAACTTCCCTTATTTCCCGTTTCATAGGTGCTGAAAGGCGAGATGATGCAAACAATGCAGCCATTCACTCTGCCATATTAAGTGTAATTGTTTCACTAGTTCTTACAGTCATTCTGCTCTTATCATTGGAATCTCTATTGAAGATTATGGGAGCAAGTGCCGTATTGGATTATGCTATGGATTATGGTATGATTGTATTCCTTTTCACTGCCCCTATCTTGATTCCACCTATTTTTGGAGGAGCCTTTAGGGCTGAAGGGGATGTCAAAAGAGCAACCTTGCCTATTGCCATTGTGGCAGTCATCAACATGATCTTAGACCCGATATTCATTTACATATTCGGTTGGGGAATTTCAGGTGCTGCTTTTGCAACAGGATTGGCCCCTATCTTCGGTCTTTGCATGATGCTTTATTGGATCTTCATTAAGAAAGACACATATTTATCCTATAATAAAAAGGATTTCCATAATGATTTGACTATGTATAAGGATATTCTGGCTGTAGGAATTCCAGCAAGTCTGGAACAATTGATCATGTCTGCACTTGCAATCACTGTTAATTTCATGCTCACTATAGTTTCAGGCTCTGTCGCAGTGGCGGTTTATACCGCAGGATGGAGAGTTATTGCCTTAGGACTATTGCCTGCTATCGGTGTTGGAACTGCGGCGATTACCGTTTCCGGTGTTGCATATGGTGCAAAGAAATATGAAAACATCAGAACCACCTTAAGATATTCAGTGAAGTTAGGTTTGATATCTTCCATTATCGTTTGCATATTGCTCTTTGTATTTGCAAATCAGGTATCATATATCTTCTCATATTCAGAAGCGAGTGCTGAGCTATTGCCGCTCATTGCAGGATTTATCCAATTGATGTGCCTCTTCATATTGTATGTTCCATTTGGTGCAAGTGCAGGGAATGTATTCCAAGGCCTTGGAAAGGGAACAACTTCCTTTATCTTAACCACATTCAGGGAATTTGTTCTTGTATTGGCATTTGCTTATCTCCTAGGATTCGTATTTAATATGGGAGAGCGTGGAATTTATTACGGTATGCTCATAGGCGGTTTCATAGGTTCTGTAATTGCATATGGATATATTGAATATTATGTGGACAGATTGATTAAAGGAAAAGTGAAAGGGAGCAGGATCTAATGCAGAAAGTAATTAATTCACATTGTCACATTTATCCGGATAAGATTGCGGCAAAGGCCGTTAAGGGAATACGTGATTTCTATGACCTTCACATGTCTTTGAATGGAACTGTGGATGATTTGATTGAAGACGGCAATAAGGTAGGGGTTGTACATTACCTTATCCATTCAGTTGCAACAACTCCGAAGCAAGTCAAATCCATCAATGAATTCATCAGCTTTGAAGTAAAATCCCATCCCGGTTTATTTACAGGCTTTGGAACATTGCATCCTGATAGTGAAGACATTGAAGGGGATCTAGATTATATTATTGAACTCGGCTTGAAAGGAGTCAAGGTTCACCCGGATTTCCAACAGTTTGCCTTGAATGAGGAAAGGGCCTTTAAAATGGGTGAGGCAATCAATGAAAGGGGATTGCCTATCATGATTCATTGCGGTGATTTCAGGTATAATTATTCAAATCCCGAACATTTAAAGCCTTTCCTTGAAAGCTTCCCTGACCTTACTGTCATTGGAGCTCATTTTGCAGGATGGAGCATGTGGGAAAAGGCCACTGAGGAATTGGCAGGAACACCTAATCTGATTGTAGACTGCAGTTCAAGCCTCTATTCATTGTCTAGCGAGACTGCAAAGGACTTGATTCATGCATACGGTGCGGATAAGGTTCTATGGGCAACTGATTTTCCAATGTGGGAATCAGTGAGCGAGATGGAAATGTTCAACAAAATCGATTTGACAGATGAGGAAAGGAATCTGATTCTTTATGAGAATGCAGCTAAGTTATTAGGATTGGAAAAATAAGGTTTGGCGAGTGTATGTTTGATGTAGAAGCTATTGAAGCGGAGCATTTCAATATTCCAGAATTTAAGTTTAAAAATGGTGAAGTGTTGAAAGATGCAAAGGTGGAGTATATCACTTTCGGAACTCCAAAGTATGATGATAATGGAATCATTTCAAATGCATTGATATATTTCCACGGTTCCAGTGGCAGCTGTTACTCTGTAAAGCGTATTTCTGAAGATATCGGTGTCGGAGAGATATTTGATACGGATAAGTTCTTCTTCATATCATGCAGTGCCCTTGGCTGTCCGAATTCTGCAAGTCCTTCCACAACAGGGCTAATGAATAAGTTTCCAGAATATGATGTGGAAGATATGGTAAACTTCCAGAAGCAGTTCATTGAAGAGAAATTCGGAATCACTCATGTCAAGGGGCTTATAGGAAACTCTATGGGAGGATTTGAAGTCTTGACTTGGGGATGTGTTTATCCCGATTCCGTTGACTTCATTATTTCTCTTGTAAGCAGCTTTAAGGTAGGGGGACATAATTATGCCTTATCAAAGATAATGAACAATATTTTAGTCTCAGACCCTGATTATAATGATGGAGCATATGAGCTTCCTATTTCAGACTCATTAAAGAGAAGCTTGAAGCTTTCATCAGATGCGATGTACTGTTACGGTTTATCAAGGGAGGAATACCGCAATAACATGAGCAATAAGGAGATTGAAGAGGCCATGGCGGAATTTGCAGAGGAAAGCTTGGAAGAGGATCCTAATGATTTGATTTATATGAACAATTCTTCCTTGGATTATGATTTGACTGATCAGTTGGAAAATATCACTGCAAAAGTGCTGATAATAGCAATTAATCAGGACCAATACTTCCCACCAAATCTGGATGCGATTCCAATGAGCAAAATGATCAAAGACAATAAACTGCTTATCTTTGATTCTTGCATGGGCCATGTCGGCTCAAGCGAATTATTTAAGATAAAGGATGACTTGGAAGAGTTCATTAAGGAATTCAGAGACAATTAAAGATTATTCTCAGGTGTTATTATGGAAATAACTTACAAAGACATTCATGATTTTGAAGAAAAAGATTTAGAGGATTTATTCTTATCAGTGGACTGGTCTTCAGGCCATTTTCCAGACAAGCTTGTTATTGCCATGAAAAACTTTGAAACAGTCTATTCTGCATGGGATGGAGATAAGTTAGTTGGTCTTGTCTCTGCAATGGATGATGGAATAATGACCGCTTATGTTCATTATGTTCTCATCAGGCCTGATTATCAGGGAAAAGGCATTGGAAAGGAATTGCTCAAAAGGGTAACTGACAAGTACAATGATTATTTGCGTATTGTGGTTGTTTCCTATAATGACGAGATAGAGTTCTATGAACATTGCGGATTTGAAAAGGCAGATGACGCAAGTCCAATGTTCATAACTGATTTATGGACTTAATTATTTTTTAAGATTTAGAAAATTATTAAACTTTTAAGGAACATATTCTATTTGAGGGAGATTATATGTTAAGCGTTAAAGTTGAGGATTATGGCGAGACTGAAGATGAAATGCACTATGTAACCTATAGGGCATCTGGCTTAAGCGATAAGGAATTGGAATTCCTATTGAATAATCTGGAAGGAGAGACTGTTGTTGAAGATGGCGATCTGCTCCTCAATATATTTTATTCCAGAAAGTTCTTCCCATTTGCTTCAGATGATGCACATTTCAAAATCGATGATTTCATAAAAAGAGAGGAAATTGAAATGACCTATTTCATATCAAGTTTCCTGGAAGACATGAAATAATTTTCAATTTTCATTTAATTTTAAAAAAGAGTTTTTTAATTATTTTTCAAAAAAAGTTTTTATTTTTATTAAAATTTTTAAAAAAAAGAAAGGATAAAAAGAATATTTCTTTTTATCTAGTTATTTTACTATTTTTACTATTCTTATTTAGATGCTTCGAGCATTCTTTCAATTGCATTGATTGATTTTTCAGCTATTTCATCCGGAACGACTATTCTTGGCTCTTCATTCTTAAGGCAGTCTCTTACCTTTTCAAGAGTATGAAGTTTCATGTTTTTGCAGATAGCTCCTTCAAGCAATGGATAATAGGTTTTGTCAGGGAACTCAGATTCAAGTCTGGTAATGAGGTCCACTTCAGTTCCAATGACAAACTCGTCCTTAGGGCTGTCCCTTACATGTGAGAGCATTCCTCCAGTACTTAAGACATAGTCTGCAAGCTCTTGAACATCCTTATTGGATTCAGGGTGAATGATGATGTCTGCATTAGGATATTTCTTCCTTGCATCCTCTATGTCTTCCTTATGGAACAGTTTGTGCACATAGCAGTGTCCGTCACCTGGAATTGGAATGATCTTTTTGTCAGTGAATGGCTGTACGAATTCACCAAGGTTGTTATCAGGTCCAAATAGGATTGTGTCCTGTTCAATGCTTTCAACAACTTTCTTTACATTTCCAGAGGTACAGAGTATGTCTGATTGGGCTTTTGCCTCACCGAGACTGTTTACGTATAGGCAAACCGCAGCGTCAGGGTATTTTTCCTTAGCTTCTCTAACTTGCTCACCAGTAAGCATATGTGCCATAGGACATTCTGCCTCCATATCTGGAATCAATACCTTCTTGTCAGGGTTTAGCATATAAGCGGTCTCTGCCATGAAGTCTACACCACAGAAGACGATGATTTCCTTATCATCCACTTCTTTTGCTTTTATGCATAATTCTAATGAGTCTCCAAGAAAATCAGCTATTTCCTGAATTTCCTTTGGTTGGTAATTGTGTGCGAGGATAATTGCATTCTTTTCCTCTTTCAATTGAATAATTTCTTCTTGTAATTCATTTGTCATATTCTAACCCTTTTTTATTAGTTATTATCATGAGATTTTTTATTATATGATATTATTTTAGTTCTTTATGCATAAAAAATTAACGATTGTTATTTTTTTATATCTCTTTAAAATTTATTCTATTTTCAAGTTTTTTTCAATTTATTTTTTATATTTGATTTTTATTCTTCTGTTTTTCCTATATTCATCAGCTAATCTATTGATGTTTTCTAGGATTCTTATCTTTCCACAGTCAATATACTTATATTCTGTAATCCAGTAGCTAACCTCTACTTTAGGACCCCATTCAGTATAGTCCTTTGAAAAGAACGTGGTCTTGTCCTTAACGACCCAATCGTAGGAATACATTTTCTTATCAAGGTCCGCCTTGAATTCATCCAAGTTCATTCCATGAGGCAATACTGCAGTTATCCTAAGTCTGTGGTCTTCAGTTGGCTTATACATCTTATAGATGTTCTTGGCTAAGACAGAGTTTGGAATTGTTATCTCATAGTTGTCCTGATTTATCATATGGGTGTTTCTAAATCCGACTTTCTTGATGGTTCCCTTGAAATCATTGACTTCAATGACATTTCCAACTTGGATCTTCTTATCGCTGATTACAAAGATTCCTGAAATGAAGTTGGAGACAATGTCCTGGGATGCAAGTCCTATTATAATACCTACAACACCTAAACTGATTATGATGCTTTCCAAGTTGATTCCAAGAACATGCAGTATCCATGCGATGGCTATGATGATCACTGTGTATTTCAATATGTCCTTAAATAAATAATGGGCGGTGAGATTCAAGTCAAATTTATGCTCTATCTTGCTAAGTGCCCTATCCCCTAGTCTTATGATTATGATTCCGCCTATGATAATCAGTAGGATATAGAGAATATTTCTAAAATTGAAAAGATGAAGAAGTATTTCTAATATCTGGGAAGCGTAATCCATTTAACCACCTTTCATTATCCATTTTAATTAAAATTTAATCATGATTCTTTCATTCATTGTTTACAGTTAGAATATTCTTGAAGTTTATAGTTGTCTTATCCTTTCCAATGTTTATTTCTGTAAAGTCATTGGCCACAACAGTGTTTTCAAATATTTCCTTGGCCTCTTCCTTGATATTCAAGTCTGTTGTATATCTTGTGCTCATATGTGTGAGCACCAATAGTTTCACATTTGCCTCTTTAGCTATTTCTGCAGCTTCCTTTGATGTGGAATGGCAATTTTCAATTGCCCTGTCCCTGTCTGCATCTTCGTAGGTTGCTTCATGAATCAATACATCGCTGTCACGTGCAAGTTCAATCAATTGTTCGCAAGGCCTTGTATCTCCGGAGTATGTCACCTTTTTGCCTGCTCTCGGCGGGCCCAAGACTTGCTCAGGCTTGATGATCTTTCCATCCACTTCAACCTCTTGGCCGCTGTGAAGCTTTCCAAAGGCAGGGCCTACCGGCACTCCAAGCTCAATGGCCTTTTCCCTTAGGAAGCGAGGCTTTTTCTTTTCATAGATGGAGTAGGCAAGATTCTCAATATTATGCTCTGCAAGAACTGATTTTATGATGTATTCCTCTGTTTCAACAACTGTTCCTTCCCCTATTTCGTGAACATTGATATTGAAGTTTATTTGGAAGAATCCATAATTTGAAATCACATTCAGTATCTTATTCAATCCTTTAGGTCCGTAGATGTCCAGATCATCTTCCCTTCCTCTAAAGCCCATGGATTGAATGAGTCCTGCCAAGCCTAAGATATGGTCTCCATGAAAATGGGTTATGAATATCTTGTCTATTTTCATAGGGCTTATCTTAGCATAAGTCAATTGTCTTTGTGTTCCTTCACCGCAATCAAATAGCAGTGTATCCTTAAAGTACTTTAAGATAATTCCCGCATGGTTTCTATATTTTGAAGGCACAGCAGATGAAGTTCCTAAAAATGTAATTTCCATAAAATCACTTGAATTCTTGAATTTTATTGTCTATTCGATGTTTGGAATAGTTGAATCAGATTATTGTTTTTATTTTATGATTAATATTATGTTAATTTAAATATATAAAATATATTAATACTATGAAACATATATTATCTTAATTGAATTTAATTTCTAGAATATTTTTTTAAAATGTATAATTTATAAGTTTAATAATTTTTAATATCTTGGTGTAAGAATGGATGAAATTATAAGGTATATGCTTAGGGAAGATGAAGGTTTTGGAGATATCACTTCAAATGCCTTAATTCCAGAAGATAAGGTATTTTATGCTAAACTGATCTCTAAGGATGATGGAATCCTTGCAGGAATTGAAATCATAAAGGAAATGTTTTCAGAGTATGGCATTAAGATCATTTCCTCTAAAAAGGATGGGGATAGGATTTCCAAAGGAGACATTCTTTTAGAGCTTGAAGGAAATGCCCGAAAGATTCTTCTTTTAGAGAGAACTGCACTTAATCTTCTTATGAGAATGTCTGGTGTGGCTACCGTGACCAATAGGATTGTAAAGAAGGTGCATGAGCTAAATCCTAAGATAAGGGTTGCTGGAACCCGTAAGACTGCACCTGCACTTCAGAAGTTTGACAAATTGGCTATTTCCATCGGTGGCGGAGACCCTCATAGGTCTGCATTGGACGATA
Source organism: Methanobrevibacter sp. (assembly GCF_017410345.1). Classification (NCBI taxonomy): domain Archaea; kingdom Methanobacteriati; phylum Methanobacteriota; class Methanobacteria; order Methanobacteriales; family Methanobacteriaceae; genus Methanobrevibacter; species Methanobrevibacter sp. Next base: position 49,064 of record NZ_JAFQQZ010000028.1, on the reverse strand, counting down.
TGATATTGATTAAGGACAATCATATTGCCGTTGTCGGTTCAGTGAAGGAAGCCCTTGAATTGGCCAAAGAGAACAACAGCTTTTCCAAAAAGATTGAGATTGAAGTTGAATCAATTGAAGATGCAATCATTGCCTGTGAAAACGGTGCAGACATTGTCATGTTTGACAATATGACTCCTGAGGAAGCTCAAGATACTCTAGATGCATTAGAGGAAAAGGATTTGAGGAAAGATGTATTGATTGAGATTTCCGGAGGAATCACAGAAGACAATATTCTGGATTATGCTCCATTGGATGTTGACATCATATCATTAGGTTCCATAACCCATCAGGCAAGCAGTTTGAACTTCAGTTTGGATATGGATTAAAAAGGCTTTCGGCTTATGGGCTTATGGATAAGTTTATATGCTATCTTGTTTAATGTAAATATAACTTTTAATATGAGGTGAAATTATGGCAGATCTTGAAAAGAATATTGAAGAAAAACTCACTGAAGTATTTAAAGGCGAATTTGAAAAGGAAGATTTCGAATTGAATTATCTCATAACCGATGATGTAATCACTTTCTTTTTCCCAATTGCAGAAGGAAAGGAGCTTTCCCTTGATGCAATTGAAAAGATTTCAAGCATTATCGATGGAAGATTCGAAGGTTCCAATCTTGTAAACCAAGAATACAGATATGCATTTAATTTAGATCCTTGTGCAGACTAAATTAATTATCAAAATTAAATTTTTTTAATTTTTATTATTTTTCTATTTTTCATTTATTTTTATTAAATTTATTAAATTATAATTTTTCTATTTTCATTATTGTTTTAAACATAGTATACTATTTCTATTTTTTACAACATTTTTAATTAATTTTTCAATTGATAATTTTCATATTTTAAACAAAATTCATAATTTTAAAAAAGGGATTTTTCAATTTTTTCATACCATCAAAATTATTGATTTTTGCTATAATTATTCATATAGTTTACTCAATAACTATATGAAAAATTAATCATAAAATTAAAATAATGCGATACCTTTATATATTCCTTTAAACAAATATATTATTACATCTAGATAAGCAAATGGTTTTTTTAGATTTTAAATCATTTTTTATTGAAAAATAAAAATAATTTTTTATCTAAATTTAGATTTCACTTGCTTTTCATGATTTAAATTTAATTTGAATAAATTTTATTAATATTGAAATTTTTATTGCATTCATCAAAATAATTTTTATGAATTGATAAATTTTTATGAACTAATTATTGCATTAGCCAGTTAATAATTCAGTTGTAATTAATTATTAATAAAATTTAAAATATTTATTAAGGAGTCGTTATTTATGGCTGAAGAAGAAATTGAAAATATTGAAATCGAAGAGGAAGAAGAAGAAAACTTACCTTTTGCTAAAGCAGAAGTTGTTCGTTTAATGAAACAAAACCTTGATGATGACAAAATGATCAGGGAAAGAGTAAAAGTTGAAATGAACAAGTTCTTGGGAGATATCCTCAAGCAAGTATGTGAGCAGCTCAATGACTACCCATACACTACCATTGAGTATGAGATGCTTAAGGAATCAACCTATCCATACACTAACATCAAAAGAATCAACCAAGAAAAGGAAAGAATCTTATTGCACTTAAACGCTATTAAGGCAGATTGTGATGCATTAGCTATGGATGTTCAAAAAACTCTCAAATTAAAAGATGTCGTAGAGGAAGATGAATTCACTCCATTATCTATGACCAAACAAGAAGAAGATGAAGAAATAGAAGAATAATTCTTCTATTCATTTTATTTTTTTTAACTTTTTTTATAGGATTTTAACTACTATTTTTAATATTTTTTTAAATTTTTTCTAAAGCTATTTTTCACTTTCAATCATCGATTATTGTAAATCCTGTTTTTAAATTCTTTAACTCTTCATCTGTTAAAGGTTCTGTTTTTGCACGGACATCCATTATTTTGCTTTGTCCGAATGGATCTTCTATAAGCAAGAGAGTTTCAAGCTCTCCATCCAATACCTTATGCAGGTTTTCAAGAACTCTTTTTCCGTTTGTTTGTGAAGTCTCATCAGTAAACATGTTCAATGCACGTTCAGTTGCTTCGATGAATCTTACAACAACTCCTTCAACATTTGATATGTATCCTTCAGACTTTGGACCAGGTTCAACCTTGATTCCAATCTCTGGAAGTGACACTGTAGCTGACTGTGAACGGACCACCCTTGAGTCGAGATTCTTTTTGCTAATGATCAAACTGTGTTTGGCAGGGTCCTTCTGTTCAGTTGCCAAAATGTCATTATGTCTGAATCCACATTTCTCACATTGTATGGTTGATTCAACAACCTCTCCAAAATAAGCAAGTTCATGAGTTTGAGTAGTATAGGTTGCAGTATTTTTTCCTCCACATACCGGACAATCCATTTTCATTTCTGCACCTTTTCCAGTCTTCACATCATCCATGTTCATATTAGTTTTCTCCTTAATTATTTTTTATAGTTGAATAATGGGTATTGATAATTATGATATCTAAATGCAATTATTTGCATAGTTGTTATCAAATCTCTATTTTAGATTTCATTGATGTAGATATAGTTTACCATATATTAAAAAGTAAGTTATTTTTATAAATTTTTTTAGTTTTTATTTTTTTAATTTTCAATTTGATGAAAATTTTGTCTAAGTTTTATTTTTCTATAATATTTTTATTTTTTTAATATTTATAATTTTTAATGTTATGATAAAGAAATCATTATCCTCATGAAATTCGATTTTAATAATTCTTATGCTAATATTTATTAATAATAATAAATATATACATACATTAAGATAAATTCTATAATGTTGGATAGTGTATTATTTATTGCATTAGTATTTAATATATGTTTTCTGAAAAGATTCAATATTTGAATAATTTATCATTAACTATATTTTTATCAAAATTACACAATTTTTTAAGAGGAGTGATTACTTGTATTCTATAAATTCTGTTGAAGATCTTCAAGAATTGAATCCTTATATTATTGTTGGATGTGGAGGTGGAGGAGAAAAATTCTCTAACCTTGAAGGGATTGAAACAGTAGGATTCCTTGATGATAACCCTGCAAAACAAGGAAAACCTTTCTGTGGTCTTGAAGTGGCATCAAACCTATCAGATTTATTTGAATCTACTGAAGCAAAAACTGTAGCCATCATGTTACCAATCGGCGCTGAAGGAACTGCACTCAAATATGCGGTTCAGGCATTGGCAAACGGCAAGAACGCAGTTGTTTCATTTAGATCTTTATCTTTATCTGAAAATGAATCTTTATTGAAATTGGCAAAGCAAAATGATGTTTGCATCAAAGAGATTAGTCCAAGATTGGATGTTGTCCGCAAGATTTGCGGTGTGGCACCTGAAAAATGCTGTGAAGTATTGCCTAAGATTTCATATGAGCCAAAGGCATCTGTTGTCTTTGTAGGAGGTACTTCCCAGGAGTGCGGTAAAAGGACCACCACCAAATCATTGGGAATCGAAGCAATGAAAAGAGGCTTGAAGGCTTCCATCATTTCAACTGATGAAATGGGATTGGAACAGCCTACTGCATTCAATTTCAGAGCAGGAAGCCTATCTGCAATGGACATTCCTTCAGCTATCTTAAGTTCAATCAAATATGTTGAGGAAAATGACCAGCCGGATATCATCTTCATTGAAGGACAATCAAGCTTGACTGAAGATGGAAACCCTCACCCAAGAGGATTGTCTGCATGCATATTAATCGGTGCAGATCCTGATGCAGTCATTGTAGGTCACAGGCCAAACCACCCATACCGTGAACCTAGAGGCATTGACTATGAGGTAAAGGCCATTGAAGCTGTTGTGCCTACCACTAAGGTTGTTGGATTGTCAATCAACATGAGAAATGCTGATGAGGATATGACTTTAGAAAGCTTTGAAGAGAAATACGGCTTGCCTGCAGCAGACATGTATGCTGGTGGAGCAGGCAAATTGTTAGATGCAATTTTGGAATATTTAGATAAAAATTAATTGATTTTTATTTAATTATTTTTTCTTTTTTTATTTTTTTTAATATAATTTTTAATATAATTTTTTAATTATTTTTAAATTCTATTTTTGATTTAATTTTTTATTTTTCATCAAAAAAATAATAAGTTTTATATCTATAAAAAAATATATACTTTAATGTAACAAAAGTTTAATCCATTAAACTTTTAAATTAATAAGCAAATTTTTTATAAAATTATATGAAATTTTTAGAATTTTTTTAAATTTATTTAAAATTAATAATCAATTTTATTCATTAAATTTAAGGGAAGAGTCAAAATGAGTTTTACTGATAATTTAAAGAAAAGCCTTGGTTTTGAAGAAGATGACTTTGGCAGTGCATATGGTATAGGCGATTTTGGAGAAGAAGAATTTTTCGAAGATGAATTCACTTCCATTTCTCCGGAACAAACCTTTTATGAGATCATTTTAATTAGACCAAAATCAGTTGATGATATGGATTATATTTTCGACCAAATCGTTGAAGAGAACAATCCTGTGATTCTTGATTTAAAATTCCTTGAAAAGCAAAGTGAAAAGGACTTTAAGCAAGCAGGAGAAATCATAAAGCTTTTAAGACACCAATATGGTGCAGAAGCAATCTTGCTTTCACAAGCTGAAGACAAGAACTTGATCATTGTAACTCCATCAAGAGTCAAATTGGTTAGAAAAGATTAATTAGAACTCATATTGTTCCTATTCTCTTTTCTTTTTCTATTTTTTTATTTTTTTTTAAGATTATAATTTCTTTTCTATTTTTAAATTATTTCATTGCTTTTTGTTCAATATTTTATTTCTGAGGATTAATTATGAATCATGTGGAAAAATCATTGGAATTGTTTGAATCTAAATTTAATTGTGCACAGGCTGTTTTTGCAAGCTTCTCTAAAGAATTGGGGCTTGATGAAAAACAAGCTCTTAAAATCGGAGGATGCTTTGGCAGTGGCATGCGTAAGGGTGAAGTATGTGGAGCCTGCACTGGTGCTTTAATGGTTTTAGGCCTAAAATATGGTCAAAGTGAAGTTGGAGACATTGACAGCAAGCTCAAATCTGATGATGTATGCGTTAAATTTCTGGAGGAATTTGAAGCAAAAAACGGTTCTTATATCTGCAATGAATTGTTAGGATGTGACATAAGGACTGAAGAAGGAGTTGAATATGCTCTGGAAAATAATCTCTTCACTGAGTTCTGTCCTAAGATGGTGGAATCCGCTACTCTAATCACAGAAGAATTAATTAAGGAATAATTTTTCATTATTCCCTATAAAAAAAGAATTTTTTAATTATTGATTAATACTTTTAAATATTGAAGAACTCTTTGGCATTTTCAAATGCCACTTTGTTTATCTCTTTTTCATCGTATCCTAATCTTTTCAATGTTCTGACTGTTTTAGGAACGGATAATGGATCAGATGGCTTGTTGCTGATGTCACTGTTCAATAGGAATTTGTCAAATCCATATTTGTCCAATATTTCAACTGCCTCTTCAACTTCCATCTTTTGAGGCTGCACGGTCAAGCCGATGGTGAAATCCTCATCAATGATCTCTTCAATGGTGTTAAGGTTTATATGATCAATGACCACAAGCTTAGGATTGATATTCTCGAGTACAATCTCTTTTATGTCTTTCAATACTTCCAGTTTGTTTTTTCTTGGGGTATGGATAATCACTTTTGATTGTGTTTTTTCAGCCAATTCCAATTGCTTTTTGAAGACTTTCTTTTCAATCTCTGTATTTTCATCCAATCCTATTTCTCCAATGGCTATTATGTCTTTGTTTTCTATCCATTTCTCCAATTCATTGAATATGATTTCATTGTTCTCTAAGGCATTGGCAGGATGAATTCCCAATGCAACCTTCAAGTCAAGGCCATATTCCCCCGCACGTCTTGGTTCAAAGTTCAGGATTCTATTTAAATGATTTAAAAGGATTTCAGGATTGTCATTGAATTTATATGGATAAAATGAGCAGGTGATAGCGGTATCTATCCCACTGATGAACATTTTTTCAAAGTCTTCACTGCTTCTTGAATCTGCATGCATGTGTGTATCGATCATATTCTCACATTCTTTTTGATTTTATCTTTTGCTTTTTATTGGAATTTTCTAATCATAATGTCTTTTTTATAGTCAGTAAGAAATTGGTTTCTAATTATTATTTGATTTCTTTTATCTATTATTTTTTTCTAAAATTCCCTTAAATCGGGTTTTTTCATAAAAATTTAACAGTTTGACATCAATATTGATGTCATCTCGTAATTGTCTTTCCCATTTTTCTTGCATGTTTATATAGGGGTTTACTAAAATAACTAATTAAGTTAACTATTTGTTAAACAGAAAAATTTTTGATTAGATCCTTAACCTTCTAAAAGGGTTATTGATTTGAGGGGTTTAATTTTTGTTTTATGATGATCTTTGAGTGGTGCGTCTGTATAGTTTTTTGAGGGGATTCTGATTTGATACTATGTATGGTGGTTATATGTATTATTTCTCAATAGTTGGAGATGAATTGAAATTTTTAAATAATTCTGATATTAGAATAAAAGTCTTGGTGGATTTGTTGAATGGGCCTTTGAAAATAAAGGATATAAATAGGAAGTCTCTATTGAGCTATAGCTCAATCTCAAGCAATGTTCATAAATTATGCGAGGAGGGCTATGTTGAAAAGATTCATAACAGCTTTCGGCTGACAAATCTTGGATTGATTTATATCACTATCCTGATTGACTTTCGTGATGTCATTTCAACAATAACAAATAATGCCGATTTTTGGCTGGACCACGACATCAGCTCATTGTCCATAGAGGATTTGAACAGATTGTCATCCTTGGAAGGCTCCGAATTGATCAGATGCAATTCAATGGATATCTACAGGACCCATAAGGAGTTCAAAAGATTATATAAGAATTCCAAGCACTTGAAAGTCATATTCCCCTATTTGCATCCGGAATATCCTAAATTAATCAGGAGATTGATTCTAAAGGGGATTAAAGTCGACTTGATCGTTTCAAGGGACATATTGGAGAGCTTCATAAGGGACATTGGGAAGGATGTCGTTAAAAAAGGAATTTATGAAGGGAATTTTTCAATGAAATACCTGGATGAGGATATCAAGATTGCCCTTGCGATTTCCAATGAGTTTGTTACAGTTGGATTGTTCAAGTTGGATGGCACTTATGACCAGAACAGACTCTTGCTGTCCGATAAGAAAAAAGCTATTGTTTGGGGATTGGCTATTTTTGATTCCTATGGCGAAAATGCATCATCCTTAGTTTTGGACTGATTTCATTTTCAATGAAAGGTTTTTTATTATTTGAATGATTTTTTAAGGTGGTTTGATGTTTAATGAAGAAGATTCAGTAGATAAGTATGATGATTTCATAACCGTTCGATTCTTATTGGCTTCAAAAATGAGGCCTTTATTGCTGTTGTTGCTATCCGAATCCGATTATGATTTGAATGGACTTAGAGAGGAATTGGATAAGCCTTCCGCTTCAATTCTACATGGATTGAAGGAACTGGAACATATCAATTTGATAAATAAGAATTTTAAGAAATATTCCCTCTCATCTAAAGGGGTCTTATGTTCCGCAAGCTTGAAGAAACTTTTTAAGGATTTGTATATCTTTCAAATCAATAGGGATTTCTGGCTGAACCATTCCATAGAATCGATTCCTAGTGATTCCTTTAGAAATGCCTATTTGCTGAAGGATTCTGTTTATGTCGAGTCCGATGAACATAATCTTTCAAAATCCTTCACCAAGTATCTGGAATTGTTAAGCGGTTGCGGCAATATGGAGATAATCCTCCCCATATTCTTGGAGGAGCATCTGGAGATAATCATTGAAAATCTGGAAAATGGAGATGACCTGCTTTTGATTACAAATGATGATGTATTGTCCTCCCTAAAGAAATCTAGATATTATGCAGATCTGCTTGATTTTTCAAGAAAAGGCCAAGTGGTCATCAGAAAGGTGGATTATGACTTAAGGATATTCCTAACGATCTGTGAGGATTTCATGTCTTTAAGTCTGTTTTTTAAAGATGGGCTTTTTGACAATTCATGTTTCATTCTCAATGAATATGATGATGGAATAGAATGGGCTAAGATTCTCTTTAAGAAGTTTTATGAAAAGTCAATCAGGGTGCTTTAATGTATGAAATCGTATGGTTTAAAAAAAGAATTTTGGCGGTTTATTAAAATTATTTATTTTTAAAAAGAAAAAAAGTTTATTGAAGTTTTGCTTCAATAACTTCTTTTAAATCTTCTATTTTTACTCTTTCCTGTTCTTCAGTGTCTCTATCCCTTATGGTTACAGTATTGTCCTCTTTTGTATCGAAGTCTACTGTAATTGCTATTGGAACACCCACTTCATCTGCACGAGCATATCTTTTTCCGATTGTTCCTGAAGTGTCATTGTCTACAGTGAATCCTGCTTCACGCAATTTGTGGGTGATGTCTATAGCTATTTCATCGAGACCTTCCTTGTTCATCAATGGGAAGACACTCACTTGAATCGGTGCGATTTCCTTTGCAAACTTGAAGTATTCCTTGTCAAAGCCATCCTCTTCGGTTTTGAATGAATGCAACAATGTACAGTAAAGGATACGGTCGATACCGAATGAAGGCTCAATGACATGAGGAATGATTCTTTCACCTTTCACTTCCTCTTCGATGTCTTCAAACAACAGGTGTTCCGGAAGTATTTCAAAGGTATTGTCAAGTTCAAGGATGAATTTTCCTTCACTTTCCATTGTTTCCTTAAGTGCAATCACCTCATCGTCACTAAGGTTTTCGATATAGGTCTTGATCTTTGGAGAATCCCCTTTGAATGCAGGTCCGAACAGTTTTAAGTTAGGTTTTGCAATGGTCTTTGATACAAGCTTAGGCTCATCGTATTCCATGTAAATGCTTAATTCCTCATTGCTGAATTGGCTGTGTGCGCTTAAGTCGTAATCTCCCCTGTCTGCAATACCGATGATTTCCACCCAACCGTATTGGTCGGTAAGGCATTCGACGTCCCAGCAGTCAAGGGCATAGTGAGCCATTTCTCCAGGCAAATGCTGTCTGAATCTGAGGACTTCATCTGGAATTCCCAATTCCTTTAGGAATTTTCTTGCAAGATACAATTGATAGATTAAGGTTTCTGAAGATACGACACCTTGGTCCAAGGCTTCCTGTGCTGTAATCTCCAATGTTTCCTTATCATTCATCTGAACGTCTTGAGAGGATAAGTATAATATCTCATCAGCTATTTGGCTGAATTTAGGATGGGTCTTGTCCTTAGGGTCCAGGAATATTTCCGCTTCAGCTTGGGTGAATTCCCTAAGACGAATGACTCCCTGTCTTGGTGAGATCTCATTTCTGTATGCCTTTCCCAATTGAACTGCACCGAATGGAAGCTTGTTCTTAAAGAATCTTGATAAACGCTTGAATAAAATGAAAATTCCTTGAGCGGTTTCAGGCCTCATATAACCTACTTTATCCCCTTTCGCTCCGATTTCAGTCTTGAACATCAAATTGTAATTCCAGATATTTGCCAAATCTCCACCACAGCTTGGACATTTGATTTTGTTTTCCTTTACAATCTCATCCATTTCGCTGTTTTCAAGGCTTTCAACATCTTCGCCGATTGCCTCTTCAATGATGTGGTCTGCTCTGAATACTTCTCCACAGGCAAGACATCTGGTCATTGGATCTGTAAAGTTGTCAACGTGTCCAGAAGCTTTCAACACTTCCTTAGGCATTACGGTAGGTCCTTCAATTTCATGGAAACCTTCTCCCGCAATGTACTGCTTTCTCCACTTTTGCATGATGTTGTTTTTCAGGCTTGCTCCAAGTGGTCCATAATCGGTAAATCCAGACACTCCTGAATAAATCTCAAAAGAGGGCCATAAGAAACCTCTCTTACGTGCTATATTAAACATTTTTTCATGATTCATTAATATTTCTCCATAAGTAAAATTAAGTGATAATCTTAAAATTTTGGATTGGCTATTTTTAATTCAAGTGATTTTCAGCTATTTCTTATAGTCAACCAATTCTCCAATCCTATTTAAAACGGAATCAACTGACTTTTGTGTGTAAGTCAATTCAATCGCATCAAATTTGCATTTTTGAACGCAATGTCCACAGCCAACGCATTTGTCCTGGTCAATAGTTATCTTTCCATCTTCAAGACTGATTGCACCACCAAAGCAGACATTGTCACCTAAACATTTCTTGCACATTCTGCAATTGTCATTTACAGGATGTACTTCAACATCATCAAGTCTTTTTACCTTATTGCTGATGTCGTCATCCAGATCCGGAAGCACTTTCCATAAGCAACAGCAAGGGCAGCAGTGACAGATTGTCAACAATTCCTCTTTAGGCCTTACATTCATCCAAACGCTATCAATTTTGTTTCTGCCGATGACATGGCTTAATCCTAATTCATCCGCTTTGTCAACATGGGCTAATGCTTCTTCAACACTTGCAGTTCTACCATATTTTGAAGCTATTTTCTTAGATGCAGGACCTATGAAGATACAGCCAAAGTCATGAGGATAATCCTTACAATTTGCTGAGCTTCTGCAAAGGCATTTGTGCATAATGACAATATCACTGGCTTCCTTGATGACTTCCTTGATGATTTCGCTTGGTACAAACTCGGAGTCATCCTTTTCAAAGCTTTGATTGATTTCAATGTTTGCAGTGATAGTTTCTTTTTTGGTATTGTGGATTGTATTCTTGTTTGGAAGGACATATACTTCATCATCTTGGAAAAGGATCCTATCAATGATTTTTTTAGCTATTTTTGATCTTCTGGTCAATCTTGAAAGGAAAAATCGTGTGTGGAAAGTGTATTTGACTAAGGTTGTAGTCACATCCTCATAATATCCTTTTCGTCTTTTTTCGTCCTTCATGTTCTAGTCTCTTTATGATTATAATTGGTTTTTATATAAGTGTTTATATTTAAACATTAAGTTTCTATATTAATTCTTTATTTATATCTATTTAAAACATTTGATAATTAGGTTAATGATGATATTCACTCTTTTTTTTAAAATATCTATTTTTCTTCTATCTTATTGTTCAAACGTCTTAAAATGCCTTTGAAGGTATGTGCTTCCCTTCCAGTAATGAATGCCCTATTGATGATATTCTTGAATACCTTAAGGCCGTTTCTCTTTTTATGGTCTGGAATGGACAATGAATCTATCAACTTTTCCATATCCTTTATCAGATATTCCTTTTCAAGTGCAGTGCTTTCCTCCAATCCTTCAACTGGAAAATTGTTCCTGTTCTTGAAGATTTCATAAAGGATTACTGCAGCTGCATGTGAAATGTTCATTATCGGATAGCTTGTGTCGGTTGGAATGCTTACTGTAATGTCGCACATTTCAATTTCTGCATTTTTCAAGCCATTTCCTTCCCTTCCAAAAAGAATGGCTATCCTGTCATTGTAATTCATCGCCTTTGCAAGCTCTTCAGGTTTCAATGGAATTCTTGAAAGATTGTAGCTTCCTCCAGGAGCCCCTGTGGAACCTACGATGAAATCAATCTTTTGGTCTTTTGCAAATTCCTCAACAGTATCATAAATCAATGCATTTTCAACGGTTTCCCTTGCATGCATGGCCTGGTAATAGGCTTCATCCTTAAGGGTGCATGGGTTGATCAGAACCAGCTTATGCAGTCCGAAGTTTCCCATTGTTCTCGCTAAAAATCCAACATTTCCAGGAGATTCGCATTCCACAAAGACTACATAGATATTTTCCTTAAGGCGAATGGTCTCTTCATCCTCAACCATTTCCTTGGCCTTGCCTCTGGATATGTCCTCTTGTCTTTTGTCTTTGTATTTCATGCTATCTCTTGGAAATTAGTCTATTAATATATTTTATCATCTAAGCAATGAAAAATAAATATCATATTCATTCATCATAAGCCATTTTAAGCAATTGAATAAGATTCATAATTTTAACATTCTCCAAACCGATTGCATTCAAACCGTCTTGAATGTTGATTTGACAGAATGGGCATATTGTGGTTACATAATCTGCACCGGTAACTCTAACCATTTCCGCTTTGTCCTTTGCAAGCTCCAAAGCAATCTCAGGCTTCCCTGACTTGATTCCTCCACCTGCACCGCAGCATTGGCAAGGAAGCTCAAGCTCTTCGAATTCAACTCCAGGAATCATTTCAATGATTTCCCTTGGCTGGTCCTTAATGCCTTGGCCTCTTGACAGGTGACAAGGGTCATGCCAGGTGACTTTGACATCAAGCTCTTTCATCTTGCTTGCATCAAGCTTATCCACAAGGAATTCACTGATATCCTGCACATTAAGCTTTGAACCGTATTTCGGATGGTCATTTTTTAAGGTAGCTCCACATCCTGCACAGATGGTGATTACCTTGTCATAATCCTTGAAGATTTCCTTGTTCTTGTCAACAAGATCTTGAACAACATCGACCTGACCGGTTCTTAGAAGCGGAGATCCGCAGCATACCTGTCCTTCCGGAATGTCTATTTCAATATTGTTTGCCTTTAGGACATCAAGAAGGGCATATCCCACTTCCTGGGCTCTGTAATCCACCATACAGCCTGTGAACAATGCAACCTTTTCCTTATTCTCATCCTCATCGATGTAGTATTTGCCTTCCTCTTCCCACTTTTTATGAACGGTTTCAATGAATGGCTCTTCTGGCTTGCTGACACTTCTTCCGCTTGCAACCACATTGTCCTTGAATACCTTATGGGCATCAAGTGGTCCGAGGTCTCTCGCATAAGCCATAGCCCTAAGCTTTTCTATTGCATCTCCAAAGCTGTTGATGTTTTTTGGACAGATTGAACCGCATTTTCCGCAGCTTGTACATGCATACATTCCGCTGTCAAGGGCTTCGATTATCCTGTCATATTCATCTCTTGGATCGAAGTCGAATTTGGAGATGTATCTTAAGTAATAAGGTCCGAGGAAGTCTTCCTTAAAGTGCTTTACAACAGGACATGTTGAAAGGCAGGTATAGCATTCAATGCAGCTTCTGACCTTTTTGGTATCCTTGATATCCTCAGGCTTAAGCTTGTCATGGGAATGCTTGCTGTCACAGTCAAGGCTTAATTGCAATTGCTTTATCTTAGCGTCTGCTGAGCTTCTATCAACAACCAAGTCCTTGATGACCGGGAAATCAAGAGGCTCTATCAATACTCCATCCTTAATTTCCGCCTTACATGCAAGTGCCCCATTTTGGTTAAGCTTTACACCGCATGAACCGCATTGCCCTGCAAGACAGGAGCTTCTGAAACTTATGTCCGCATCATATTTTCTATTGATTGCTTCCAAAGCATCCAGCACTTTCATTCCAGGATATTCTTCAATTTCATAGGATTCAACATGAGGCTCTTCATCAGTCTCCTTATTGAATCTTTTCACATAAACGGTTATCATAACAATCCCTTTTAAAACTATCAAATGGTTGATTTTTCATTCTTTAAATCATTATTTTTATTATATATTCTAATATTTATTCTAAATTTTATTCTTATATAATATAACAATATATCACTTTATATATTTTTATTTATTTTATTATAAAGTTTAGTATTTTTTAATGGATTATTTATGGATTTTTTATGGAATTATGGAACTTTTTTCCAAATTAAGGAATTTTTAAACATCTGATTTCCCTTAAAAAATGCCATGTATTAAATATGTAAAGAAACTTATATTTAATTATGATAATTTTTTAAATTTTTTTAAACTTTAAAGAATTTATTAATTATTATTTATCTTTACATTAATTACAATTTTAAAAAATGGAGATTAAATAATCGTTTTAGAGAGATATTTAATCTTAAATGGTGATTTTATGGCTTATGATCAATTAGTAACTAGTGAAAAAGGAGATAAGCTTTTCCTCTTGGGTAATGAAGCTGCTGTAAGGGGAGCCATTGAGGCTGGCGTATCAGTTGCAGCAACTTATCCTGGAACTCCTTCCTCTGAAATAGGAAATATCTTATCAGTGGTTGCTAAGAATGCAGAGATGTATTTTGAATTCTCTGCAAATGAAAAGGTGGCAATGGAGGTGGCAGCCACTGCAGCTGCAAGTGGCCTCAGGTCATTCACCTTCATGAAACATGTAGGATTGAATGTGGCTGCCGATTCATTCATGACCACTGCTTACTCTGGAGTTAAGGGAGGAATGATTGTTCTTGTAGCAGACGACCCTTCATTGTTCTCTTCCCAAAATGAACAGGATACAAGAAACTACTCAAGGCTTTCTTCCATTCCAATCCTGGAACCATCCTCTCCTCAAGAGATTAAGGACATGATGGTTTACGGTTTTGACTTGTCTGAACAATTCCAGATTCCTGTCATTCTTAGAACAAGCACTCGTGTATCTCACATGAGAGGAATTGTGGAATGCGGCGAGATTGAGAAACCTAAATCCACTACCAAGGCAACAGAATCAGACAGTCATTGGCTGAAGGGATACTTTGTCAAGGACCCAAAGCAATTCGTACCTGTACCTGCCAATTCACTTTCAATGCATTCAAGGTTGGCAGAAAAGATGGAAGAATTGGAGGAAGTGGCTAATGAAAGCCCTGTCAATGAAGTTATTTCCTTTGAAAACGGCACACTTCAAGGAAAATTCGGTGTAATCTCTTCCGGAGGTGCCTTCAATTATGCTTATGATGTTGTGGCTCAGGAAAATTTGGGCATGGATATTCTTAAGATTGGAATATCCTATCCTACTCCAAAGGATCTGATACATGAATTCTGTCAAAACCTTGAGGGAGTATTCATTGTTGAGGAAGTGGATCCTGTGCTTGAAAGGGATGTCCTTGCTGTTTTAGGTGAAAACAATCTGGACTGTCCTGTTTACGGCAAGTTCGATGGAACTTTCCCAATGGTTCATGAATATAATCCTGATATCGTGAAGGAATCCATTAATAAAATAATCTCTGATTTGGTTGATGATTCAGAGTTTAAGGAGGAATACAAATCAGAAAACGGTGAGGATTTCGAAGGTGATTTGATTGAAATCATCGAACCGATGGAATGCACTGAAGGATTGAATGAGCTTGTGGAGAACATTCCAACAAGGGCTCCTACATTATGTGCAGGATGTTCACATAGGTCCGCTTACTATGCGGCAGTTAAGGCTTATCAGGAACTTGGCTATGCTAAAGAGGATATGATATTTGCATCTGACATCGGATGCTATACCTTAGGAATCAGCCCACCTTATGAAACCGCTGACTATTTGCTTGCAATGGGTTCATCTGTCGGTGACGGTTGCGGATTCTCTGTTGCAACAAACCAGCATGTAATGAGCTTCATTGGAGATTCAACATTTTTCCACAGTGGATTGTCTCCACTTGTCAATGCAGTTCACAATAAGAACAGGTTTGTCCTTACAATTTTAGACAATAGGATAACTGCAATGACCGGAGGTCAGCCAAACCCAGGAATTCCAGTTGATGGAATGGGTGATGAGGCACCTGCAATCTCAATTGAAGATATTGTGGAAGCAATTGGAGTAAAATTCCTAAAGATTGTAAATCCTCATAACATCAAAAAGACTGTAGACATTTACAAAGAGGCACTTGAATACGATGGTGTTGCTGTTGTCATTGCAAGATACCCATGCACATTAATCAAAGGGCAAAAGAAAAAGGCGCCTATGGTGATAAAGGACAATTGTGTAAAATGTCTTACTTGTGTAAAGACTCTTGCATGTCCTGCTATTTCCTATCTGAATGATAAGGTAGTTGTTGATGAATCATTATGCAAATCTTGCACTGTCTGTATACAAGTCTGTCCGAACAAAGCTATTGGAGTGAAAAAAGGTGATTAAGATGGATAATAATGAAAATAACAATTACAGCATTTACATTTCCGGTGTAGGAGGTCAGGGAATCATTAAGACATCTGTAATCATTGGAGAATCTGCAATGCTTGAAGGTTATGATGTTGTAATGAGTGAGATTCATGGTATGAGCCAAAGGGGAGGATCTGTATCAACCGAGCTTAAGATAGGCAACTTCAAATCATCTATTGTAGAGGAATCCAAAGCAGACTTGATTCTTGCTTTTGAACCTATTGAAGTCTTAAGGGGATTGAATAAGGCAAATAAAGATACTACTCTCATCTTTAATACTTTCCCTATTGTACCTTCAACTTTAACTCAAACTGGAGAAAGCTATCCTGAAATTGAAGATATCATTAAGAATCTAAAGGATAATTTTGATTCAGTTTATCCTATTGAAGGAAATGGCCTTGCTAAAGATGCAGGAAGCATTTTATCATTGAATATGGTGCTTTTAGGTGCATGTGTTGCAAATGACAGTTTCCCACTTTCTAAGGAAACAGTTGAAACTGCAATGAAACACAATTTAGCTCCTAAATTCCATGAGATGAATTTAAAAGCTATTGAAAACGGTTATAATGCTATTAAAAGTTCATTATAATCCTATTTTTTTATTTTTTATTTTAAACTTTTTTTAAAATTATTTTTTAATAATTTCTTATTTTCCATGTAATTTTATACCGCAAATCTTACAGACCTTATCATCTTCCTTAACTCTATTACCACATTGAGGACAGAATTTAGGAAGTAACGGTTCGCTTGACTTAACTTTCTGATTAAGGAAAATATCCTCTCTGATCTTTCTGTTTTGAATGAGACAGGCTCTGTCCCAATCATGTTCCATTAATGTTTTCTTTACAAAATAAGCTTCGACCATACTATCATATTTGCCGAAATGTTCCTCTCCTCTTTTCACACAGAACTTACGTTCCTTATGGTCGAAGATGATTTCCCCTTCCTGTTCCTTCTTATTGAATTTCAGTCCCTTGATCTGTCCCCTTGGACGGCTTTCAGGAAATGGGGGAAGTTCCATGTTCTCATATCTGTTAGGCAAATCGCATTCCACAAGCAGGTCGTAATCAAAATTGCAATAGAAGAGGCAATCCCTTTCATAGAGGGCATCAGATAGCTTACTAAATTCGCCATAATCCTTATTATTATATTTTATACGATATTTCTTGCCGGATTTTACTATATTCCTATAAAAATATCTTATATTATTAGTTTCCATCTTGACACCTCCCTTGAATTGATGATAAGAAAATGCTCTCTATAAAGTTAATTTTTTATAGATTTCTTTAAAAAATAGGGTAAATATTATTTTGTATTATGTATTATATTAAATTTTTTAAATCATTTTTTTAAAATTGATTTTCTTAATTTTTCTTCCATATTTTCAGTATTGGTTTTTTGCATTTCAGCACTATGTTTTTGCATCTTGTTAATTTGGATAAGTATTCATTTATATAAGGATAAACTAAGTAATATTATCTAAAAACAAATGGAATTTCATTAATCATTTTAGAGAAAAGAAATTATAAAAAAATTTGTAGTGTGATTAAATGTCAGAAAGTGAATTATACAACAGAGCAGAAAAAAGAGTAGATGAAAAAATGGGCTTTTATCGCCATTTATACAGTTATGTTGCTGTCAACATAATTCTTATTATCATAAATGTATTGTTTTCCCGTGGTGAATGGTGGTTTTACTGGGTGAGCTTCTTCTGGGGAATCGGTTTGGTATCCCATTATCTCAAAACCTTCGTTTTCTTTGAGAAATTCGATGAGAAATACAGAGATCAAATGATTGAAAAGGAAATGGAAAAGATGAGAAAATAATCATTGATTTTAAAAATATTTATGTTCTTAAAAAACAATAATTAAGATTGATTATTAATTTATAAAAATTATTTGGTTATCTTATGAAAGTGCAATTATTTGTTTCAAAGGATCTTGAGGAACCTTATGCTGAGATATACACAGATGTATTGACAGACAATATTCAAAAGGCTATGGTTCTTCTGGAAAGTGAAACTCAAGAGGATGAGGAAGGAATCGGTGACAATTCAATATTGGCTGTTAAGAAAGGGCAGGATATTGTCCTTTTGGATTTTGAAGACATCTTCATGATTAGAGTGGAAGACAAGCAGACAAAGGTCTATACAGAGGATAGGGATTATTTGATAAAGAAACCTCTCTATCAGATTGAAGAGAATCTGGACTCTAATTTCGTAAGGGTCTCAAAGACCACAATTGTCAATTTGAGAAAGATAAAGAGAGTGGCTCCTTCTTTAAAGGGAATGATGTTCATTGAACTTAAGAACGGTTTGAAGGATAATATTTCAAGAAAATATCTATCAGATTTTAAAAGTGCTTTAGATTTATAATTTTATTAATGTAAAGGTGGTTATATGAAAATCGATTTAATAGAAAGATTAGGATTAGGGGCATTTGTAGGATGCTTTGTTGTAATGCTAGTAATGGTTTTGGGATCATATGCCATAGGGCCTGCCAATGTCTCATTCAGTGGTGGAGAAATTATAAATGCCTTCTTCGGATCCATTGTAATCGGATGGGCATTCAGCTTAAGTGGATTGATCTATGAAAAAGAGGAAGTTCCATTTCCACTTCAAGTCATTTTCCAAATGGTAATAGGTATGGGTGTATTGTTCGCTATGGCAATCTACTTGAAATGGATGCCTATTAGCTTAGGAATCGGTCCGATCATTACTTGGATTGCAATAGCATGTATCTTTGCCGCAGTGTTCTGGCTAGGATTTTTCATTTATTACTCTCTTCAAGCAAGAGATATAAATAAAAAATTGGAATTATCTAATGAATAGACAAGCTTTTTGAGGCTTTGCCTCAAAAACCTTGACCAAAACTTTTTCATGGCTTAAGAGTTTTTAACTCTTAACATTTTTTACTTTTTTTTAAATTTTACTTATTTTCTTATTTTAAACTATTCTTATTTTTTGGTAACTCCAGTCAATGTTCCATCTACAATGCAGTCGAAGTCAACCTTATCCAACCATCCTGCTTTGGTGAACATATCCATGTAGCCTACACCGATTATCTTGCCATCTTCCTTTAGGATTTCATTGATTGTCTCATTCAATTCATCAACATCCGTATTGGCCTTAGGCATGGTAAGTCCTCCTAACAGTACAACAGCATCAGATTCATGAGGGTCGGACACCTCATCGTTAAGCTGCATGCCGTATGGCTTGAATTCGAATTTGTGACAGGTTTCAATCTTTGTTGAAGAGATGAAATGAACTTCCTTATCCCTTATTGCATATGAGAACAATGCTGCAAATGGTGTACAGACACCAGGTGTGCCTAAGAATGTAACCTTTTCCACATCTCCGACCGCTTCCTTGAATGCTACAATGTTTCCGTTTAATCCTTTGAATTCACTGATTGTTTCCATGATTACACATCCTAATTATTTTAAGTTAATTAATAATTTTTAAATAAAAATATATAAAACTTATTTTAAAACTAATAATGATGAAGACTATAGCAAATGGATTGGTTCTGAAAGGAATTGAATTGAGTCCTGCAAAGGAAAACATTGTCATTGACGACGATAACAATATCATGGAAATCTCTAAGGATGCACTGGAAGGGGAAATCATTGACGCATCAGGCAAGATAGTTTGTCCAAGGTTCATGAATGCCCACACCCATATTGGGGATTCCATAATAAAGGATGAAGGAGACGGTCTGAGTCTTGATGAAATGGTTAAGCCTCCTCATGGAATAAAGCATATTGCTTTGGAATCAGCAGATGACGATGAACTGATAGACGCTATGAGAGAATCTATGTGGGACATGTACAATCTTGGAATCAGTCATTTCATTGATTATCGTGAAGGTGGCCTTGAAGGGGTCAGGCTTCTTAAGGAGGCAGCCAAAGACATTCCAATCACTCCAATCATACTTGCCCGTGACAGCTCTTTCTATGGTGAGGATGCAAATTACCATCAGGTTAAGGTAGCAATCAGAAAGTTATTGAAGGAAGCTGATGGTATTGGCCTAAGCGGTTTTGGTGAGATTGATACAACAGTGGCTGAAATCATCTGTGAAAAATGTGAAGCCGCTGGAAAAATATCATCCATTCATGTTGCTGAAAGTGAAGACAACCAATTCGCATCACTTGAAAAAACAGACAAAACAGAGCCTCAAAGGGCATTCGATGCAGGATTCAATCAGATTGTCCATATGACCAATCCAAAGGAAGATGACATCAATCAGCTTTCAAGATCAGATTCATCCTTAACAATCTGCCCTCGTTCAAACGGTGCATTGAGCGTTGGAATCATTCCACTTTTTGACATATTGAAAACAGGAGTAAAACCTTTGATAGGCAGTGACAATATAATGATAAACAGCCCTAATCTATTTAGAGAAATGGAGTTTACCTTAAAGATAATGAAAGGGATTTCAAAGGATTACATAGCACCTGTAGAAATATTGAAAATGGCAACAACTAATGTAGGCATAAACACTTCATTAGCTTCAAAAATCAATAAACCTTACATAGAAGTGGGTCAAAAGGCGGAGTTTATGATCATTAATCAGAAATCAAATAATCCATATCTCAGTATAATCAATAGAACTGAAGTGAATGACATATCAGATATTTTTTAGAAAAAATACTTTTCATAGATTGAGGTTTAAAATGAAGGAAATGAATTTGGGATTAAGAGAAAATCTTTATAAAAACTTTGAGAAGGAGATCGAGTTTGATTTAGAGAATAATCCATTTAAAAATTTTTTATCTTCAAGATACACCATGTCTGCAAGACTTAATGTGGAAGGTATGTGGAAGTATTCGAAAAGACATGATTGTTCTTTCTTTGTCTTATCTCTTGGGGCTTTAATGGGTGCATTAAATAGGATTCCTGCAATGAGAAGAAGAATTGTTGATGGAAAAGTGATTGAATATAATTATATAGATGCGATTTGCCCTATAATGAATGAAGAGCATACAGTTTTTAAGGAAATAAGAATACAATCCCCTCAATTATTTAGCAGTTTTATCCGATGGCATGAAAATGTTGAAGACAATATATTAAATGTTTTAGAGGGAGTTGATTCAGCTTTTACTATAGGCCCTTTGGAAAGGGATGAGCTGAACATTGCAAACTTTTCTTGCATTCCTTGGGTTGATTTTGATTCAATAACTAATGCAACTGCTTCTGGAAATGCAATACAACCATTGATTACTTGGGGTAAGGTCAATGAGGATTATGAAATGACTGTATCCATAACAGTTAGCCATATTTTTGTAAATGGTTTGGATTTAGCTCAATTTTATAAATATGCTCAAGAGAACTTTGATTGCTTCGAATAAAAATATTTTAGATTGAACATTTTTAATAATATTTTTTACAATAATTTCTAATTTTCACATAAAATAATTTGCTAATCCACTAATTAATTTTTATTTTTTCACTAATTTCCTATTAATTACCTATAATTATTTAAATGATAAACGATATATTAACAAATGTATAATAAGAATACTACTTTTTGTTAAAAAAATTTTATAACAAAAATATTTTTAGTATGTGATAATTAGGTGTGAAAATAGAAAAATATAATTATTTTAAAATTATCACAATACTCTTTCTTTAATCTTATTTAAAAAACAATTATGGTGTTACTTATGAAAGTAAAAGATGTAGCGTCTACAGATGTTATTCATGTGACAGTTCCAGGAAGCCGTGAAGATGCTTTGAGAATCATGAAAAAAGAGGATGTATCTGTAGTACCTGTTATTAAGAATGATACTAACAAATTAGTCGGGATTTTGACTCGTTCTGATATGATCACCAATCCTGATGAAGAGCAAATTGCTATGTTAATGACCAGAGATTTAATTACAGCAAAAATGGATGATGAATTGAAGACCGTTGCAGAAAAGATGGTTGAAAACAATATCAGAAGAATACCTGTTGTAGATGATGAAGATGAATTGGTAGGTATTGTAACTTCCTTTGATATTGTGGCTTTAGCCATTGCAGACATGGGAATCAAGGACCCTGTAGAAGATTACATGATCAAGACCATTCCTGCAACTTGGGATGAAACTCCATTGAATGTTGCATTTGAAGTAATGAAATTCTTCGGATTGAAATCAGTTATCGGATTGAACTCAAACAACAGAATGACCGGTATATTGACTGAAACCGACTTCATTGCTGAAAGTGAAATCATCTCTGAAAGAACTGAACACAGCTCTTCCGTTGGTACCGAAGGAGACAAATGGTCTTGGGACAGCACTTCAGTTTTATACATTGAGAAAAACCATCTCAAGTTTACTGACAAAGTGTTCAAGGATGTTGCAATCAAGGATGTTGTAACTGCAAACACCAAAACAAAAGTCTCTGTATGTGCTGAAAAGATGAGATCTCTTGATGTTGAGCAATTACCTGTTTTAGGAATTGAAGGAGAGCTCGTTGGGCTCATCAGAGCCAGTGATTTAATTAAGACTTTACTCTAGTTTTAATTATTTCTTTTTCTTTTTTATTTTATTTCTTCATTTTTTTTCGTTTTTATAAAATTAGTTTTCAGATATTTGTTTCATATATTACAAACATTTAATAAATTTTCAATATTTTCATATCTTTTTATATTTTTAAAAAAAATAGTAAAGGAAGAACAATTAAACGGTTCTTCTAATCAATGGCAATATTTTAACTAAAGATTCTTTTGCATCGTCTTTATTTTTATTATTCCCAATGCTTATTTTACCATCTCTAAATATTCTAGACTCTTTTTGATCAACATTTAGTTTAATGTATCCAATATCCTCAATGGTTTCAACATTGCTTATATGTTCATTATCATTCTCTTCAATTATTCTTGAGGTCTCTGAAATATTTATTCCAAATGGCAATTGCTTTCTTAAGGTCAGATTATTGGTTCCTTTTTCAAGCTCTTTGTCTTCAATGAGGTTTTCCTTATTGTTATCCATCATAAAATTGAATAGAATCTTATCGTATTGGGCTAATTGAAGTTCCTTGACGATTGATTCGATCCTTTCCCTCTCTAAGATGATTCCCATATTTTCCAATTCGATGGTGGCTGTGTTATTGCTTTCTCTAAGTTTGGCCACTTCAGAGTTTGTTTTTTCCTTAATGAATGATTCGCAGTAATCAATTCTATTTACCTTATCGAGGGTAACGGTTTCATTTGTCTTGACTCTTGTTGCAAGACAGGTTGTTGACTTTGAATATTCAATATCATTTTCCTCAAGGAATTGATGAATCTCATAGGTTTCAAGTTCGGCTTCTATGAATGGACTTTCTATCTCAAACTCATATTTCATAAGTATTCCTGGCCTATCGTGAGTAAGGTCTGTTATATTGTTTCCATCTATGATTATTTCATAACCTTCTTGATTAGCCAGTTGTTTAATGGCACCGTACATCAATCTTCTGCACACTAAACATCTTTTAGGACTATTGTTAACAACATCATCTACATCTAGGAAATTATTTTCAATAATTTCGTGTCTTATTCCAAGTTCGGATGCTCTTCTTTTGGCAAATTCCAAAAATCCGCTTGGAAATATCTGGTTGTCATAGGTTATTGCAAGCACATCACAACCCACCTCTTTTGCAAGGTATGCAAGGAGTGTGCTGTCTGCCCCTCCGGAGAAAGCCAAGGCTATTTTGTTATAGTTTTTTAATATCTCCTTAACCTTTTCCATCTTTTGATTGGTGCCCATATTATTCCTCCTTATGAGTTAAAAATAGTATTTTCTTATGAGTTAAAAATAGCATTTTAATTATAAAATTAATGTGTTGTCTATAAGTTTTAATTTTTATGATATAAATAATTAACGATTGTTATTTTTTCATATTTATTCTAAATTTTTAATATACTCTAAAACTTCAATGGCATCCAGATATTTGATGTCCTTTTCCTTCAATACAAAATCAATAAGCTTGGTTTTCTTCTCATCTTCCATTTCCACTTTTGAGAAAATGTTCTGATAGGACCTTTTCGGATAATAAATCTCTTTGGCAATGTTATGAATGTAATCCTTCTCCTCGTCTGTAATTATTCCTTCATCAACTGCCAATTCCAGTTTGTAGTCAACATTCACAAGAGCTTCTGATATTGGCACATTACGTTCAGGGTCAAAGCTAAGTGCGACATCATCATCTGATGTGATCGCTCCTGACCTGTATGCCTTGTAGACATAACCGATTCCAACCATGCCTAAATCATCCAGTTCAGAGGCTCTAAGGGCTCCCATACTGCTTCCCCCAACTACAGTGATCCCCTTGTCCAATGCCTTCATGATTTCCTTATGGGCAACTGCAGGTGAGTGGTGGAAAACCCCATCTATAATTCCTATGACATCTGGCTTTTCAGCTATTGCCTTTAGGATGTCTCCCCTTTTTACTGGAGGTCTGTAGTCGGCATCCAATATGGTCTTTGCCTCATCTTCCAAAATGGATAATCCTAAATAGACAATGATCTTTTTTGTCATATAATCAACCTATTCTAGTTAAAAATAATCAGACCAATCCTCTTCTTGCTTTTCTATCATATTCCAGAGCTCTAGTACCTAATCTTTCCTCATCAAGTGAGTATAACTCCGCCTTTGGAATGATTACCCTTGCAACATTGATTCCAATTTCCTCTCTTGTAAGGTCAGTGTAGAGGATTTGATCAAATCCTACTTTTCTACACTCTTCAACGCTTGTTTCAATGTCCTTTTTGATTGAATGGGAACTTTTGTCTTCAATGTCTTCAAGATCGATTGTTTCTTCTTCCCTTTGGAAGTAATGTCTGTTCATCTTCTTCATATGCTCATAGCCTGACTTTCTCATGAAATCCGCCCTTATGGTGTCTTCACGGGTTCCATGGATTTGGGTTGCCCTGCTTTGGGCAACTTCAGTAAGGGCCCTTATGACTGCCACTTCAGGGTTCAGGTGGGTTCCGACACCTAAAGTGAGTAGTGCAGGATCCTTAAGCACGGTATCGTCAGCGCTTGCAGCTATTGTTGTAATCTTCAAGTCAGCTGTAATGTCCATAAGCTTTATTTCAATTCCTTGACTATGGAATTTATCTAAAAGTTCATTGATGATTTCGTTATCAATATTGTCCTGAGCGATTTCCTTTTTGTTTCTTTTGGTTAGTTCAAAGATGCTCCATGCATCCCTTTCAACGACTTCAAAGATTCCATGCAAAACGGATTCCTCTATGATGTTACCAGAGGCAAGGCCATTTGTATTTCCTTTAAAAATAGCTATTGGACTAGGATTTACATCTCTTGTTGGAATGTAAGGGTGGAAGACCGCATTTGATGGGACATAAATGGTCTCTTCACTGATTATGTCCTCTGCCTCTATCCATTCAAGCCTTGAATTTTCCACATTCTGGTTGCCATAGTTATTCGGCAATAGGAGGTCTCTTGGGTCAAGCACATTGTTAGATATGGATGGGTCATTCTTGATGTTATTGTATGTGTCTACAAAGGTTCTCTCATTGTCTATATCCTGTCTTTCAGCAGAATACCTTTCGAATCCTTCCATCATTGCAGATGCCTTTGCCTGCTCGGTTGTGGCACCTTTTCCCGCATAGACGCTCACTCCACCGGACTGGGCGGTTGGGCGAATGGCTGAAAAGACCGGAATCTTGACCCTATCAAGGTCTGTAATTTCAGTGAGCCTTGTTATTCCAGCGGTTCTTAACTTATCCTCATTTATTTCAATTGTCTCCTTCGGGTCTCTTATCCTATGAGTTCCCTTAAAGAATTTTATTGGAATATCCTCAAACATGTTTCTTATCCTTAGCTATTTTTAAAATGTTTTTAAATTTATAATATTTATATTATGTATTTGATTATTTATAATAATTGTTATGTTGGAATTTTTAAAATATTAGTTTAATTTTTAAATAATAAAGGATATAACAAATTATAGAAGAAATTAATAATTCAATTGAGGCCTTTAAATGCAGATTAAAGAAAATGATATTCATAGATTTCACATCAACAATATTCTAAAGAAATTGGAAGAAAAGGACCAGGATGCCATGCTGGTAGCTAATTTCAACAATATCCATTACCTATCAGGTTATTTGTCAACAAGCTTTGCATTTCTAATCATCAAGGAATATCCGATCATTTTTGTATCTGGAATGGATATGGAAATTGCAAGGGACACCTCTTCCATTGATATTGTAAAATATGAGTCCTTTGATGTGATGATTAAGTATTTGAAGGAAGAGGGAATTAAGAATTTGGCCATTGAATCAGACTTGACTGCAAACGTCTATCAAAAGTTCAATGACTTCAATCTAAGCATTTCAGATGCAATATCAACCGAAAGGATGATAAAGTCTGATGATGAAGTTGAGAGGATACTCAAGGCAACAGATATCGCACATAAGTCCCTGATTGAATTGGATGTGAGGTCCAAGCAGGAGAAGGGAGCGGAAGAATGGGAATGTGCCTATGAATTAGGCTATCTGATGAGAAAAAACGGTGCAAGCATTGAATCATTCGACACAATATTCGCATCAGGTTCAGTGTCAAGCTTGCCACATTCCACTCCAAGACAACATATATTAGAGACTCCTGTACTGGTCGATTATGGGTGCAAGTTTGAAGGATATTGCTCTGACACTACAAGAACATTCCTATACACAGAAAGGCAAGAGGAAATATCTGATATTGTTCTTGAGGCTCATGACAAGGCCATCGATGCAGTCAAGGCAGGGGTAAAGGCCTGTGAAGTGGATAAGGTGGCAAGAGATATAATAACTGAATATGGATATGGTGACAATTTCATTCACAGCACTGGCCACAGCTTAGGATTGGATATCCATGAAAACCCTTCCGTATCTTTAAAGGATCAAACAGTATTGGAGAACAATATGATTATTACCATAGAGCCAGGAATCTATCTTGAAGGAGAGTTTGGAATAAGGATAGAGGATATGGTTCTAGTGGATAAGAAGGGCAAGTTGATTGGTGATTTGCCTCAAATATTATAATCTTTTTTTAAAGATTTTTTTTTAATTTTTTCATTCTAATTTTAATTTTTCAATTTAATTATAATTTCACTAATTCTTTGTTATTTTTTAAATTAACTTTAATATTGATGTTATTTTGAAATTTGGGGCTTTAAAAATCGTTATATTTAAGTATAATACTCAAAAAATCTATTTTTAGGTTTCACCATCTAAAAAAATCAGATATTCTCAAGAATGATTCGGAGGTGAATTTATGGAAATAAGTTTAAGAACAATTTTATTGCTTCTTGAAGTTCTAATAAAATTATTTCTAATCTTTATCCAGTAGTCATCTCTGCTATTTAACACCATGTAAAAAAAGTTTGGTTAGATTTTATCCTTGATGGGCTTTTCCTATCATTTTGCATTAATAATAACTTTTAAATATCATGTTAATTATATTATATTTATGGATTTAAATAGCAAATCCGAATCTTTTTGAGAATATCTTGTTATATGAATTCTTTTTGAATTCATTTAACATTTTTACTTTTTTTACATTTTTTTTAGATTTTTTCCAATATAATTTTAATTTTTCAATTTAATTATAATTTCACCAAATCACTTTAATTTTTCAAAATCAGTATAATTTTACTTGTTTTTTATAATATTCTAATTAAATCATTTATTTAACTCTATAAATAAGTTAAATTTATTAATAACTTATACAAATCTATAAATAATGTTTATAGAAGATTTAATTATCAAATTATCGAATATAATAGAAAACAAAACTAAAGAATCTATTTTAATAGGCTTTCAGGAATACCTTCTGAAAGCAGGAATATTTACATTGGCTTCCCAAATCTTAGCAATAATTCTGATGGTTTATGCCATATCCGTAATTCTGTTTACACTAACCTCATTAATGCTGTCATTTAACATAATTTTCGCTATTATTTTAGCCATTCTCATTCCAACAGCATCATTTATTTTAGTGCTGTTTATGAAAATAGAGAAAAGGGCAAGTGAAATAGAAAACTCCATTCCAGACTTTCTAAGGCAATTGTCATCTATGCTGAAGGTAGGTTTGAGCTTGGAAAACGCTTTGCTTGACATGTCCGACCATGGAAATGGACCATTGTATGATGAACTTAGAAGAGTTGTTGTAGAGATTCGAATGGGAAAAAGCTTGGACGAATCATTCAATAATATGGCAATCAGGCTCGATTCGAAAGACTTGGAAAGAAGCTTTAAGATTATATTGAATGCTCATAAGAGCGGAGGGTCCTTATCTGACATCATTCTTGATGTAAGTGATGACTTAAGGGCCATGCTGATATTGAAAAGGGAGCGCAAGGCAAGTGTTATGATGTCAATCATGTTTCTAATAATTGCATCAACAATTGCAGCTCCTTTTGCACTAGGAATGGTTGGAGTCTATTCTTCCTTTATGATGGAATTGGGAAAGGGAGGAGCCATCTGTGAAGTTGCTCCCCTTGCAGCAGAGATTTATTTGATCATCCATTCAATATTAGCAGGATTTTTGATAGCCTTAATCATGTATGGGGACTTGAAGAAGGGACTTAGATATTCAATTCCAATAACTTGCTCTGCATTTTTGGTCTTTTATTTAATAAATAACTTTGGAGCGGGTTTCTTTGGATTGGTCTAATTGGTGTGATGATTATGAAAAATGAGGAATTTAATTTATTAAATAGGCTTTCTCAAGACAATAATGGACAGGGTTCTGTTGAATTGATATTGATCATTGGAGGAATCATTGTAATCATTCTCCTTGTAGTTTCAATGTATAAATCTTACTTGGTCGATTTGGGAACTGAAATTGATTCAAATGAAATGAATGCATTAAACGGTTCATTTAATGAAATCGCTTCTAAATTCGAATAGATTTGATTTTGCCAAAACTTATTATTCAATAAAACAAATAGTTTAATAATTATTAAAAAAAATAAAAATCTAATAAAAATAAGATTTAGGAGTCAAAATCATGAAATTCTTAATCAATGGTGAACTTATAGACAAATCCGACCATTTTGATGTCATCAATCCGTATAATGGAGAACTTGTGGATACAGTTCCGATAGGATACAGAAGTGATGCAGATGATGCCATTGAATCTGCAAACAATGCAAGAAGAGCATTGAATGACTTGTCTGCAAAGGAAGTTTCAATCAAGTTATTTGATGCTTGTGAAGAGCTTGAAAGGGAAAGCGAAGATATAGCAAAGCTGATTGTTGCTGAAGCTGGAAAGCCATATAAGCAAGCCATTGTAGAGCTTCAAAGGTCTGTTGAAACATTGCAGTTTGCAGCGGAGGAAGCAAAAAGAATCTATGGTGAATCAGTGCCTATAGATGCTACAGGTTCTGTTGATGCGAGGTTCTTTGCATTTACCAAAAAGGTTCCTCTTGGTGTTGTCGGGGCAATCACTCCATTCAATTATCCTGTAAATCTGGCCCTTCATAAGATAGCTCCAGCCATTGCAGCAAAGAACACTGTTGTCATGAAACCATCTATGGAAGCGCCATTGGCTGCATTGAGATTGGCTGAAATAATCAACAATCACTTCCCAGATGGTGTGATAAACTCTGTTACAGGCTATGGTAGTGAAGTTGGAGATGCTATGGTCGTGTCAACCGGCATTAACAAGATCTCATTTACAGGTAGTGTGGCTACAGGTTTGTTCATTTCATCAAGGTCTGGTATGAAGAAACTGACATTGGAGCTTGGTGGAAATGACCCGTTGGTAGTACTTGAAGATGCAGACGTTGAAAAGGCTGTCAGTGCAGCTACATCTGGAGCATTTCTCTTCTCAGGACAAGTCTGCATTGGTGTTAAGAGAATAATTCTGGATAATAAGATAGCTGATGAGTTCATTGATCTTTTTGCAAAAGAGGCAAGCAAATTGAAGATGGGAAATCCAATGGATGAATCAACTGACATTGGTCCTGTAATCAATGAAAGCGCAGCCATTCATATTGAAACTGCAGTAAACAGTGCGATTGAAGATGGTGCGGAACTTATTCTTGGAGGAAATCGTAAGGATTGCTTCTATGAACCTACCATTCTAGACAATGTCAACATGACTATGGATCTGGTGGCAAATGAAACCTTTGGTCCAGTTGCCCCAATCATTAGGGTTGATGGATTGGATGAGGCAATCAAGGTTGCAAACGATACCCAATATGGCCTTCAGGCAGGAGTGTTCACCGAGAGCATTCGCAGTGCATTGAGATGTGCAAATGAAATCGATGCAGGTTCAGTATTAATCAATAAGGAATCAACCTTCAGGACAGATGCAATGCCTTTTGGAGGATTCAAGTCAAGTGGAATGGGCAAGGAAGGAATCAAATATGCGGTTGAGGATATGTGCAAGACCAAATTGATTGCATTCAATTGCAAATAGTTTAATAGGTATTAGAAATAAATATCTATTTAAGTAAAAACTGAGAAAGCATTGTGATATTATGTGGGATACTGCTAAAGATTATAGAATACTAATAGCCATGCATGCTCGTGAATTATTCTTGAGAACCGTTCAAACAGGAAGTTTCAGAGGCAATTGGAATAAGAAGGGAGCTATTGAAGAAACCAAAAAGATGGAACCGGATTTGAAGTCCTTGCTTTACTGCTATCTTGAAGGGGATGCTCTAGCTAATTGTGAAGATGTTGAAAAGCTTGAGGATAAGGCTCATAGGATCATTGACTTCCTTGGCGGCGATGATTGGGCTCATAAATTCATGAATGGCGCTCCTAAGGATGAAAGGGAAAAGACAGAAGAGAACATTGCCAAGGTAAGATTTTTCCTTGACACCATTTTAGGCCTTAGGAACAGATTTAAGTTTGGACCAATCGATGATCCGATTATCGGCATTGATGTTAAGGTTGGAGAGATTATGAGCGTAAGCAAACACCCTAAAGCCGATTCCCTGATGATCTGCAATGTGAATCTTGGAAAGAGGGCTTTGAAAGTGGTTACCAATGACCTGACAGTCAAGGAAGGCAATAGGGTTGGTGTTTCCCTGCTTCCGCCAGCTACTTTTATGGACATTGTTTCCGAAGGAATGTTCTTGGGAATGAACGGCAGCATTCTAAAGGATGTGAAGGGTGAATTGGGCCAAATGCCTAATGGAATACCTATGGAATCATTGAATGAAACCAAAAACATGATTACAAACTTTTTAGATTCTAAATAGTTTTAAAGGATTTTTTCAGATCACTTTAAAATTATCTTTTATCTTTTTCTTTTTTTCTTAATAATTTTTTAAATTTTCTTAATATCTCCACCAAATTCCTTAATGATATTATCATGACATTAACATTTTTTTCAGATTTCATGTAATTTTCAATGATATTATCATGTTATTATCATTTTTTCGAAATTTTCGGATTTTTTCTTGGAAATTTTTCTTATTTTTTCGGTTTGATATAAAATTTTTCTTATTTTTTTATTTTTACAAATGATTTATGATTATTTTTAATTTTTCTTTAAATTTTTTAACTTTTTTTAAATTTTAATAGTTAATTTTGACTTAAAAAACATAAAGTATTTATATAAGCAACTATACATATATTATATAATAGGCTTATTTGATGTTTAATTGTTAAATTCTATATGGATTTCTTAATAAATTTCAAAATTAAAAAATTCATATCTTTAATTATTAATTCATTGTTCATAGGCTAAAATTTTTAGAAATTAAAGGATTTTTCAATGTTTTAAGTGCATTGATAATAAACATGTTATTTTGATTTATTGAGTTATAATGGTGAAAAAAATGGTAGAAGTTTCAACTCTTTACGATTTGGATATATATACATTAGCAGGACAGTATGTAGGACAAGTACACGACGTAGTTCTTAATATCAGATACGGAACTATCTCTAGACTTCAAGTAAAAGCTTTAGAACCTGAGAAAAAAACTGCAGGGTTCAGAGATATCTTTAGAGGCGGATTCCAGTTCGTACCTGAAGAAGAAGTAGGCAGAACCTTCCAAGAAGGCTTACTTAACATTGAGTTCGACAGAGTCACTGCTATTGGCGACATTATGTTAATTGATCCTCAGGACTTAAAAAGACCAAAACCTCCAGTAGCGGGGGAAGAAATGTCTATCCGTCCAAGACCAGAGCCTGTTAGAGCAGCTCCGGCAGAAGCTCAAATAGAAGCTCCTGTACCAAAAGCACAATAGTTCTTTAACTGAATATGTTTTTAATCTTTGAGATTTTTACCATATCCTTTGATTATTAGCCTATTTTTTCTAAATGTAGTTTCAGATTAATTAACATATTTATTTTATTTTCTCTTTTTTCATTTATTTTTCATGAAGCAAATTTTGATCTTTTTCTTGTTATTATCAATGTTATTAACAATTTATAATAAATGGTTTACAAATTCTTAAGATTATTATTAAGATAGTTTTTTATTTAATAAAGATTAATTATTATTATGGAAAGCAAATTAAAATTTTAAAAATTTTATATTTATTCAAATTTATTTATGATTTTTCAAATTTTTACTTCGAGGTGAACTTATGATAGTAGGTATTGTAGGATGTGGAGCCATTGCAAATACAATAGTCAATGAAATCCTATCTGAAGATGGAATAGAAATCAAGTATTTCTATGATCGTGATGTTGAAAGAGCGGAAAACCTTGCACAGATTGCTCATGGAATAGCTGTTATCAAGCTTGAAGACATGTTGGATGAAGTGGATCTGGTTGTTGAGGCAGCTTCACCTATGGCCTTGAAATCCATAGCTATTGATATTTTGGAAAAAGGCATAGATCTAATGGTCATGAGTGTAGGTGCATTGATGGATAGGGAATTCAGAAACAAGGTCCATAAGACCGCTCAGGAGCATAAGGCGAAAGTATATGCCCCATCAGGTGCCATTGTAGGTTTGGATGGTATCAAGGCGGCATCCATCGGTAAAATCACCCAAGCTTCCCTTACCACTAGAAAGGCACCTAAATCATTAGGCAGGGAAGTTGAAGAGGAAGAGATCCTATTTGAAGGAAAGGCCTCTGAAGCTGTAGAGAAGTTTCCGGTAAACATCAATGTGGCTGCTTCATTAAGCATTGCATGCAATATGGATATTGATGTAAAGATCATAGTGGACCCTAAAGTTGACAGGAATGTTCACGAAGTTGTAGTCAAGGGGGACTTCGGTGAGTTCAGGACAAGTTCTGAAAACTACCCATTTGCAGCAAACCCAAAAACAAGCATGCTGGCTGCATTTTCAGCTATCAAGCTGCTAAAAAGCTTCAACGAATGCTTCTCCGTAGGAACATAGCTACGATTCGCTCTAGTGAGATTCATAAATATTAAGAAAAATTAGTTTAGGTGATTGAATGAAGGATTATGAGATTTATTCAACTATGAAGGTTCCAAAGAACTCAAACATCATCATACGCTTGGATGGTCGCAAGTTTCATAGTTTATCAAAAGCATTAAGTCTTGAAAAGCCTTATGATGAGAAGTTTTATAAGATCATTTCAAATGTTTGCCTCGACATCTTCAATCAGTTCGCACCTAAATTCATTTACACTTTCTCAGATGAAATCAGCATACTCTTGGATGAGATTCCATTTTCAGGGAGAGTTGAGAAGATAAATTCAGTGTTCGCCTCACTGGCCTCAAGTTCCTTTACATATTATTTATTGAACGAATATTCTAATGAATTTGATTTGGACAAGCTATCAGATAATGAAAGGAATATTGTATTTCCTATATCCTTTGATTCAAGAATAATTCCAATAGACGCTCACCATATATCAAGCTACTTCAAATGGCGACAGGATGAATGTTGGAGAAACTGCATCAACGGATATGGTATCTGGGCACTCAAAAAGGAATACGATTCTGAAGAGGCAAATGAAAGGATAAAGGGATTAAAATCAAATGAAATCCATGACCTTCTCTTTGAAAGGGGAATAAACCTCAATGATGTTGAAACCTGGAAGAAAAGAGGAATCGGAGTTTATAAGAGGTCATGGGAGATTGAAGGTTTCAATCCTAAAAAGCAGGTAAAGACAGTATCCACAAGGTCTGAAGTTTATGTTGATTATGAATTGGACATTTTCAATCAGGAATTTTTTGAAGAATTAGAATGAAATTTTACTTTAATAAGAATTTTTAAGAATTATAAATTTAACTATTAAATTATCTATTTTTTAAAGCCAGATGTGATGATATGGGATTTGATGATTTAGTATCCAAGATGAATGAAAGGAATCAGTTTGAAAGGGTCTGTGTTGACCAGGGAGTGATTGATTCTGTGGTTTTCTATTCCAAGAAGTCATATCCCAATGAGTTTTTGGCCATGTTTGACGGTCATGTAAAGGATAAGGTTCTCTACATTACAGGGCTATTGTTCCTTCCTGGAGAGAGGTCACATACAAGTGCCAGCTTCAATGACTGGATGATTCCTCCAAGCCAGAAAAGATGGGGTTCCGTACATTCCCATCCTGGAAACAATGCAAATCCTTCCCATGCGGATCTTATAACATTCTCAAAGCATGGTCCATTCCACATAATCGTTTGCGAACCTTATTCATTGGAAACAATGAAGGCATATAATGCTTATGGCGAACCAACTAGCTTTGAAGTTGGAAGTTTCTCCGATTCAAATAGGGATTTGATGCTTGAGGACTTAGAGCAGATCAAAGAGGAGATTGATGGAATGGAGGATGAGGAACTCAGTCCGTCATTCTTTGATTTGGATAAGGACCTTTCATATTTTGATGACGATAGGGAAAAGACCAATAAGTATTCCCATGAATTGGATGAGACTCTTAATCCTTACAGTGTTTCCGATGAGGATTTGGGAGCCATTGACTTGAATCCGAAAGTTGTTGAAATAGGTGGGGAGAGAATAAATGGCCAAAGCCCTAAATTAGGTCTTGTAATTGAGTTTAGGGATGGAAAGCCTATTTTAAAAGGAGTAAATAACAGATTCCTTGAAGATTTGGATGATGAAAATAATTATTAGATTCATTCATCTAAAAAAAATATATTGATAAAAAACTATTTTTAAAAAAAGAAAAAGAGATTAGAATTCAATTGAATTCTAATAATTATTTTTAGTTCAAATATGAACTTTTTAATTTTAATTTTGTTTTAACTGTTTTTCCACTTAAAGGGTTAATCTTGCGGCGTCATAGACATTGTCCAATTGCTTGATTGCTTCAACTGCCTCTTTAGTGGCAGGTTCATCCAAGGTAAGGATCATGATGGCCTCTCCACCGGAGGAGTCTCTTCCCACTTGCATGATGCCTATGTTAATGTTTTTCTCTCCGAAGATGGTACCGATTGCACCGATGCTTCCAGGAATGTCCTTATATTTTGCAATGAACATGTTTCCTTCAGGTTTCACATCCACCCAGTATCCATTGACCTTGATGATCTTTGGTTCGTGCAAGTAAGTACCGTCTGCAGACATTTGGCCAGCCTTGGTTTTGGCAGCAACCTTGATCATGGTTTCATAACCTTCGCTGTCATCGCTTACCGCTTCGGTAATGCTGATTCCTCTTGCCTTTGCAACAGTGGTTGCGTTTACAGCGTTAACTGCAGTTTCAGTGATTGGGTTTAGTATACCTTGCAGGATGGTTCTTGTGAAGAGTTCTCTATTCGGAATCTTTGCGATTTCACCTTTGTAGGTGATTTCCAATTTGTTTATTGGGCTGCTTACGGATTGGGAAATGAAGCTTCCTAACTTTTCACAAAGCTCCAAGTAATTGTTGGTTCCTTCGAATTCACTGTTGTTCATGCGAGGCATGTTGATGACGTTCTTAGGCATGTCTCCTTTGAATAATGTGATCACTTCATTCGCTACGATGATAGCTGCATCCCTTTGAGCCTCTTTGGTGGATGCTGCAATGTGAGGGGTGCATACGATATTGTCCAATTCGAATAATTTGTTGTCCTTTGCAGGTTCCTCTTCATATACGTCAAGACCTGCTCCTAAGATTTCTCCAGTAGTCAACGCTTCGTACAATGCGTCTTCATCAATGACTCCACCACGTGCACAGTTGAATATGAGTGCGGTGTCTTTCATAAGTTTGAATTGTTCAGTGGAAATTGAATGTTCGGTTTCAGGAGTGAGTGGAACGTGAATGGTGATTACATCCGCTCTGGTCAATACGTCTTCAATGTCTTCGTATAATTCCACACCCATGTTCTTAGCCACTTCAGGTGGCAAGTATGGGTCGTAAGCGATTGCATCCATTTCAAATGCCTTGCATCTGTTTACAACTTGTGATCCGATTCTTCCCATACCGATTACACCAAGGGTCTTGTTTCTAAGTTCCATACCCATAAATGCCTTTTTCTCCCATTTTCCAGCTTTGGTGGATTTGTCAGCAATGGCTATCTTACGGATAGTGCTTAGGATGAGTCCCATTGTGTGTTCAGCTACAGTGATTGAAGTGGATTCAGGTGCGTTGACTACCATGATACCTTTTTTGGTAGCTGCATTCACATCAACGTTGTCCACACCTACACCTGCCCTTGCAATGATCTTGAGATTGTCTGCCTTTTCAATCACTTCAGCAGGCAATTTGGTTCTGCTTCTTATGAGAATTGCATCATATTCCCCGATTGTTTCGAGTAATTCTTCAGGGGTTATGCTTGTGTCCACAACAACTTCACATACTTCCTTTAAGTTTTCGATTCCTTGTTCATTTATTGCATCTGCGACTAATGCTTTCATTATTTCACCATTTTCCATTGAAATGAATTTTTATAAGTTTTAAATTTTTTAAATTAATGATAAATTACCTAATGAAATATAATCAAGATTAGATAGTTTATAATATTATTATCTATTGTTGACATTATATTTAAATAATTGTACAAAATTCATATTGCTGTCATTTTCATTTTATCTGATGTTTTTAATATTTATTTCAGTTCTAAATTCTTTAAATTAGATTTAATAAAGTTTATATACTTAATGCCTCTATATTATTATAGTTAACCTTTGTTAACGCTAGAAAAATAATGTGAGGTATTTAAATGGTAAGTATAGAAGAATTTCCTATTGCAAGTGCGGATTATATTCCAGGATACAAGATTGTAGAAGAAAAAGGATTCGTATATGGATTGACAGTACGTGCACGTGGTCTTGGCGGAGACATCGGTGCAGGATTGAAAGGACTGTTAGGCGGAGAGATCAAGCAATATGTCCAGATGATGGAAGAATCAAGAAATGAATCCATTGAGCGTTGCATTGAGCACGCTAAGGAATTAGGTGCAAATGCAATCATAACCATGAGAATGGATTCAGACAGCATATCCCAGAATATGCAGGAAGTATTGGCATATGGTACTGCTGTTGTAATTGAAAAAGAAGAATAGATTTCTTTTTATTCTTTTTTTATTACTTTTAATTATTTTTTCTCTTTTCATATTCATTAATTTCAGCTATTTTTTTCTTTATTTTGAACTTTTCTAATCATTAACTTTATATATCATCACTTCAAAATATATAACTACCGAACGGTAGGTAGGTAAAATATGAACACTAAAGAGAAGATATTTGATGTGTCTTTAGATTTGTTTTCAAAAAAGGGATATGATTCCGTTTCACTTAGAGAGATTGCAGAGGAAGTGGGGATTAGAAAAAGTTCAATATACAGCCACTACTCCTCTAAAGAAGCGATATTGATGGATATATTTGATTACTTAAGAAACCTTTTTGAATATGATGAATTGCTGAATAATGAGGAATTGGACTTGAGTGCAGACAATGAGATATTGATTGAAAACCCTGAACTTTTCTATCATATGGGTTCTGAAGCCATCAAGACAATGTTCTCTGAGGAGAGAAACCTTAAGATATGGAAATTGATATTTATCCAGATGAATCATAACGAAAAGATCAGATTCTTTTTCCAGGATGAGATACTTGTAAAGCCATTGATTTTTTGGGAAGGGTTCTTCAGCATTTTAAAGGAAAAAGAAATTATTAGGAAAGATTGCAACCCTAAGCTATTGGCTAAGGAATACTATAGCTTTCCAATCTATCTTCTTTTGGAGATTTGTGCGAAATATGATGACATTCCTGAAAGCACATTGGATAATTTCTTTAAGGAAGCGGAAGAGCATGCAAACTTCCTTTTGGATTGTGTGAAGGTGAAATAATGGCAGAAAATAATTTAAATTTACAGGA
The DNA here is from genome assembly GCF_017410345.1 of Methanobrevibacter sp. Taxonomy (NCBI): domain Archaea; kingdom Methanobacteriati; phylum Methanobacteriota; class Methanobacteria; order Methanobacteriales; family Methanobacteriaceae; genus Methanobrevibacter; species Methanobrevibacter sp. The sequence continues at coordinate 10,995 of NZ_JAFQQZ010000028.1, read as the reverse complement.
ATATCTTTCGAGTGGAGTGGAGAGTATTCTAAAGGATGCCATAAGGGCTTCACTAAAGAATCCTAAGGAAAGTCTGTTCTTGGCAAGATTTGCAAAACATGCAAGAAAAGCGACCAAAATTAGAGGGAAATATAATGAAAAAGGCCAAAACATTCCTGTTTTCTTGATTGCAAGCATTACAAGCACATGTAACCTCCATTGCACAGGATGCTATTCAAGGGCAAACAATGCATGCAGTGATGATGCCCCATTAAACCAACTCAGTGGAGATGAATGGGAGGATATATTCACTCAAGCAAAGGATCTTGGCATAAGCTTCATCGTTCTTGCTGGTGGAGAACCTATGATAAGGGAAGATGTCATCAGCAAGGCAAGCAATTTTCCAGAGATTCTATTCCCTATCTTTACAAATGGAACATTGTTGAATGATGATTATCTAAAGCTATTTGATGAAAACAGAAACCTTGTCCCTATCTTTTCCATTGAAGGAGATGAGGGAACAACTGATTCAAGAAGAGGAGAAGGAGTTTACAGTCAGCTATTGAATTCAATGGAACTGATGAAAAGGAATAATATCATTTTTGGTGCTTCACTTACCTTTACAAAGGGAAACCTAGATGGCTTGCTTAAAAGAGATTATATTAATCAATTAAGGGATTTCGGATGCAAAGTAATATTTTTCATTGAATATGTTCCTGTAAATGAAGAAACAATAGATTTGGCTCCTGGCGATGATGAGAGAGAATTATTGTTAAATGAACTGGAACATCTTAGAAAGGAATATGATGATATGCTGTTTTTATCATTCCCTGGTGATGAAAAGGAATCTGGCGGTTGCTTGGCAGCAGGTAGGGGATTCTTCCATATCAACTCCCATGGAGGAGCTGAACCATGCCCCGCTTCACCTTACAGTGACATAAATGTTAGGGATTCCTCTCTTCTTGATGCCCTTGATTCCAAATTATTCAAATCTCTTAGAGATGGTGGAATCCTTTTGGATGATCATGAAGGCGGCTGTGTCCTTTTTGAACACAAGGAAGATGTTGAGAGAATATTGAATGAATGATATTCATATTCTCTATCCTTTTTCCTTTTTTCATTAGCTATTTTTTTAACTTTTTTTCGATAAATATAATAATTATTTTAGTTAAATTTTTATTTAGATTTAAAAAATTTATTATTCAATTTAGGTTGTGTTTATCATATTTAATCAAGATTTAGAATTTAAAGGAAAATCTATCCCTAGAGTGGTTTTGGGAAATGCCCCATTTCTTGCAGATGCCTATTTCGGCCATAGGACTCGATTGTATAATTTGGACTTGCTTAGAAACCCTAAAAATGTAAGCAAGATCATCGAAAAATCCTATGAATGTGGAGTGAAGTCCATTAATTTAGCAAACAAGGAGAACCTGTTGAAAGCATTTGACATTGCCTGTAAAAACGGTGTGGAAATGAAGGCAGTCTCCACTATTGGAAAGACTGAAATGGATTATGTCTTCCCTAATTATGAACAGGCTAAGATGGAAGCCACCTGGAAGGAAGACATTGAAAATCTCTCACAATTCGATAGCTCTATGATGCTTGTTGATGAGTTCCTTATAGACACATATGACTGGGATTTCATAACTGAGATATTGGATGCAATCAATGATGCTGGAATTCCATCTGGAATAATCACTTCTTTTCCTTTCAAAACAAGTGAAGAATTAATCGATTCACCTATTCTTGAAGATAAAAGCTTGTTTGACTTTTACATGATTCCAGTAAACAAGCTTGGATACATGATGGATGTTCCTGATTTCAGGTCTGATAAGCAGGATGAATTGAAAGGAATGCTAGATAAAATTGACAAAAAGATAATCATCAATAAGATTCTTGCAGTTGGTATTCAAAGACCAGAGGAAGCTTTCAATTTCCTGAACACTTTGGATTTTGCTGATATGGTTTCTGTTGGTATTGCAAGTGAAAGAGAGGCAGAGGAAACATTCAAAATTTTAAATGAAATTTAATATAAATTTATAAATATAACTATTGTTATAAATTATATTGTAAAATTAATAAATTATAGAAATTGATAATGTTAAAATTAAGATAATTATTAGATTTTTATTTGTTTTAAGGTGAGAATATGGAGTTCATTAAAAAGATTCCTGCAATCAGATGGGAAAATGGAAAATATGAGCATGTTGAGGAAGAAACTGTTGAGGATGAAAACATATATTTCTATATAGACTTCCTCCAGCCACGTAAGTTTTCCACATATCCTGCAGATTTGGATGATTTTGCCGTCGGATATTGCTTAGGGGATGGATTGATCAAGTCTGTTGATGAGATTGTAAGCATCGAAATCGATGACAAGAAGGTCATCATCAAAACTGTCAATATGCATACTCCAGAAATTGACCTTGAAAGCGATGATTTGGTTCAGGAAAAGGAAGGTGGAGCTAAACATGCCTGTGCCTGCAGACTCTTGGAATATCAGGGAGTTATGTCTGATAGTGCAGGGGGATGGAGAAGTGAGCTTAAAACAGTTGAACCAGTGGAATCTGATTTGGTTGTCAATGCAACAGAAATTATAGAAAACATGAAAAGGCTTACTGCCAAGGCGGAAATATGGCAAGAGACTGGTAGTGTTCATGTTGCACAATTGGTTTATGGAGACCAGTTCATTACCCGTGAGGACGTAAGTCGTCATGTAGCTGTTGATAAGGTAATCGGTGCAGCTGCTAAGGCAGGATTTGACTTATCCCAATGCTATGTATGCTATAGTGGAAGAATGCCTGCAGACATGCTTATAAAAGTGGTTAGGGTAGGTATTCCTATATTGGTTTCAAATGCAGCTCCTGCAGGATCCGGTTATGACATTGCAGAAAAGGGAAACATTACCATGGTCGGATTTGTACGTGGTGACAGATTTAACCTTTATACTGCAACAGAAAGAATCAATTTGGATAAATGATTCTTTTTATTTTTTTCAATCAATATATAACTATTGTTATAATTCTAATGTTTTTTAATAATTAACTTTTAATATTAATTTTTAATATTTAAATTTAATTTTTTAATTTTATATTTAATTTAATGAAAAGTGATTTTATGTCAAATGAAAATCAGGAAAGGAAAGTTTATAATCTTCTAATATCCAAGGGCATTGACACTTATGATGAGTATGAATTCTATAAGGAGAGAATTAATAGCCAAAAGGATTTCCTATGGAATGAATATAATACAGAAGATGATGAGTTAAATGAGGATCTGTTTGATAAGATAGATGTTATTGTACTGTTATATGGCCTTTATCATGACAATAAGGACATTTGTGATGAATTGATAGATAAGTCAAAGGAATTGGATATTCCATTGCTTTTTGTCCGTTCATATGGTGTGGAATATGTTATAGAGGAAATAGTGGAAAAGGCTGATGCTGTGGTCGGATGGAATCCCCATTGCATAGTTGATGCAATTGAAACTCTAGTGGAAGGAGAAGAGGAATGGATAAAGCCATGCGACATTGAAGATGAATCCTGAATCCATCTCCATCTCAATCTTCCTTTTTTTTAAATTTAATCTATTTCTTAAACTTTTCAACATAAATGTTAACTGCAATTACAATAATTGCAAGAATGCCTAATCCTAAGATGATTGGGTTTTTGACTCCAACATAAAATGTTAGAATGGCAGCCAATATCAATGCAACAATAAGTATGATCAGTCCTTTGTTCTTTTCCAAATCCACATTTCCACCTTTTTTTAATCGATAAAATAATAAAAAATTAAACTAATTGTTTCTTCTTTCCCTAATCAATCTCAAGAACTCCTTGGAATTCTCGACCTCTTTCATTTCCCATGATTTTATTACTGGAATTCCATCGATTGAATCCTTGATTCTATCATCCTTAAGCACAAAGAATGGGTCTGAAGAGGTTACAAGTGAAAGGTCCTTCAGGCTGATTGCCATCTTCTTCAATGTCTTTGTGTTCTGCTCATCCTGAACATTCAAATTTGCTATGAGTGGAGTCTGCTCTTTCTTTCTGGTAGCTATTTCAGCCTTTGCAAGTGCATCAAATGGGCTTTTATTTGTTGAAACCACACCGAAACCAAGTTTTGCCAAGTTTTGTGCATTGGTTCCTTGGGTTTGGTTTAAGTTGCTTGTATCTGCCTTCAGCTTGATGTCTTCCTGATAAGGCTCGAAAAGGTCGATGTCAAGGGTGATCTTTGTATTCAGGATTTCCTCAAGGAGCATTGCAGTTTCAGTGTTTGCTCTCACCATTCCATTCTCATACTTGTACATTGTAGCTCTTGAAACATGTGCCAAATCGGCTAAATCCTTCAAGGATAAGTTGTATTCTTCTCTGTATTCCTTCAGGACATTTCCATTGATTTGGACGTAATATCCTCCACGATCTGCAAGAATTTCAGGATATTCGTCATATACAATCATGTTTTTAAGTGTTTCAAGGCCAATTGCAGGAAGTCCATGCCTTTCATAGACAACATCCTCTTCCAATATATGATTTTTTGATTTGACTCCGACAATAATTGGGCTAGCCAAGAAAACATGGGATATTTGTCGGATTTCTTCCACATGTGCTTCGTTAATACTATCAATATTTACGAGGACTTTTAAAAGTAGGATAAGCAATTTCTTACGAGCAACTATATCAAAGCAGCTTTGTTCATAGATATTGGATGTTTCAAAGCCCTCTTTGTTTAATAGCTGATAAACTTCTCGTATCAATTGATTCCTATTAGTTATTGCCATAGGATTACCTCGCATTATGTAGAATTTTTAAGAAAATTTTTATTAATTAGTTTAAATAAATTTTAATAATATTATTATCTTTAAAGATTAATATAAAATTGACTATTTAATTTTTACATATTCAGTGATATTATGGATTATTTTTATATTGGAATAGATGATACAGACTCTCCGGATGGAATGTGCACAACATTTCTAGCATCCACTATCCTAAACGAATTTAGGGAAAATGGCATTGAAATCATTGGTTATCCTAGATTGATTCGTTTAAATCCTTTTGCCAGATTCAAGACAAGGGGAAATGGAGGAGTATCATTTAAATTAAGTTTAGATCAAAACATTGATTTGGCAAAGGAAATTGTGCTCAAGTATGTATCTGAGCTTTCAATGTTTGATTGTGACAACACCAATCCGGGAGTTGTTTTCTACCAAGGTGAAATCACTGAAGAAATGATTGAGTATGCCTTTAAGGCAATCTATTCCATCATCACTATCGAAGAGGCAGAAGAATTTGCAAATAAGATTGGAGCTGAAATTCATAAGTTCAAAAAGGGAAGGGGAATCATTGGTTCCATTGCAGCTATTTCATGTCCCCTTGAAGATTTTACCTATGAGCTATTGGCATATAGGGATTCATCCAGATACGGTACAGTCAGACAAATTGATTATGATTCTGTAGTTAAGATGGACAAGGAGACTTTTCCGGAAACCTTTGAAAATATAGATGGAAAGTATTTGGCAATTGAACCTAAAACTCCATGTCCTGTATTGTATGGTATCCGATCCAACAGTCCTGAAGTTCTATTGAAAGCAAAAGATATTGTCATTCCAAATGAGGAAATTGTTGATTCATGCATTTTCAAAACCAATCAGCACACTGATATGCACATTCAAAATGTAGAAAATATTTCTTCAATGAAACAGTATTCCTGCTATAAAATAAAAGGATTTGTTAAGGACAAACCTCATATAATTGAAGGCGGACATATGTTTTTCACTTTATATGATCAATCTGGTGAAATTGAGGCTGCAGCATATGAACCAACCAAAAATTTCAGAAAGGTTGTAGCAAAATTAATGGCTGGGGATGAGATTGAGCTCTATGGTGGAATCGGTGAACAGAACACTTTCAACATTGAGAAGTTCCAAGTCATAAATCTGAACGAGTTTGTTTATAAAAATCCTGTTTGTGATTGTGGAAAAAGAATGACTTCTGCAGGAAAAGGAAAAGGATTCAAGTGCAAAAGCTGTGGTAAAAGAATAGAATCAGATGAAAAGGTTCCAGAAAAGGTAGAAAGAACTTTAGTAAATGGTAAATTCTATGAAACTCCAGTTTCAGCAAGACGTCATTTATCAAAGCCTTTGATTCGCATGAATCTCTAGATTTTTTAGCATTTTTAAAATAGGCATTCATGATGTTTAACGTTAGTATTAATATTTTTCAGATAACTCTCTGATTTTAGTTAATTTTTTAAATGCAGTAATAAATTATCATGATTTGTAATGAATTATCATTATTTATAATTTTTTAGAATTAAATAGATTAGTTTATAAATAATAAACTTAAAACTAACATTAATAATACTTAATTTATTTTATAAAATTTTTTCTATACAAAATCTTAAGGCGGGATTTTATTACTGGTAATCAACAGCACCCATATAGGGAAAAAACAGATAGGGCAATTAAGAAGAGACCTCCATGGAAGGAATATAATCTTCATGTTGTTGTCTTTATTTTGGTTGTAATATCTATGTTTATTGGTGTTAAGGAGATTAAGATAACTGACACTATCAGTATTTTGTTGCTGCCTTTAATTTATGCTCTAGTTATGGGATTGGCTCTTTATTTAGCAAAGCCTATTAAATTTGTAGGCAGCAAGCAATCTAAAGTGGCTGAAGGGGCTATGGTTTTATTTATTGGTGTTTTAATCTGTAAATTGGCTATTGCAAGTGGTCAAGCCATATCCAGTATTTTCCAAGTAGGTCCTGCTTTGATCTTACAGCAGATAGGTAACTTAGGAACCCTTTTGGCATTGCCTATTGCACTGTTTTTTGGTTTCAGAAGGGAAGTTATCGGTATGACCAGTTCCATTTGTCGTGAACCTAACTTAGGAGTCATCATTGACAAATATGGTTTTAAATCCCCAGAAACCCGTGGAGTTTTAGCTGTTTTTGTCATTGGATCAATTTTAGGTACACCTTTCATTAGTTTCCTATCAAGTATCAGCGCTTCACTTATCCCTATGCACCCATATGCTTATGCAATGGCATCAGGTGTAGGAAGTGCAAGTATGAATGCAGCGGCTCTTGCTCCGCTAATGCATATGTTCCCATCAATGGCTACTCAGCTTGAGGCTTTTGCTGGATGCAGTAACCTTCTTTCATTCTGTTTCGGTATTTACATGTGTATATTCGTTTCACTCCCTCTTGCTGAGAGAATGTATACCTGGTTGTCTCCTTTGTTCGGGCCTAAAGATGAAGAGACTATAGATGATGAATATGCAATTGAAGGAGTCAAGCATGATAAATATGCAACTACAGATGACTTGACTATAGGTAAGCTTGAAAGATGGGGTACTTTCCTTGTATTGTTCTCCTTTATTGTAGCTGTTGGAAACTTCATAGGATTTAAGACTCCAATCGTTGATGCATTCATTGGAATGCTTTTGATTTCAATCATTACCATTATAGGAATGTCTCTTGAAAGGCTTATTCCATGGAATATCCAATCAATCATTTACATAAGCTTAATCGGTATATTTGTAGCTATTCCTGGTGTTCCAACTGCTGATTTCCTGGTTCATTACGTTTCCCAAATTGATTTGACTACAATCTGTACTGCATTCTTGGCTTATGTTGGTATTGCAATTGGTAATGATTGGGAAGAGTTCAAGAAGATCGGTTGGAAAGGAATCATCATTACCTTAATTGTAATTTCAGGAACTTACCTTTGTTCTGCAGCTATTGCACACTTCACTTTAATAGCTACTGGAATGATTTAATTAATTAATTTTTTTAAAAAATAGTAGTTACTTATTTTCTCTATTTTTTTCTGATTTTTAAAAAATAGCAGAAATTATTTTTTAATATTTTTTCTTATTTTTAAAAAATAGTTGATTTTTAAATTTATAAAAAAAGTAAATGATAGAATTAAATTCTATCAAAAAATTTATTATTTTTGTATTCTTTTATAGTTAATTTTCATCTTCTTCGTCATCTTTTTTTTCTTTTTAGTGCAAATAAAATGAAGAATAAGGCCAATGCTATAGGAATAATCAATAATCCATAGTTGATATTAAGCTCTTTATCGGCATTTTGATTTTCATTGGAATCATTTGAATCCGCTAATGGAGAATCAATACCGGATTGAGTTGAATTTAATATTTTCAGATTATCTTTAACATTTTTCAAATTGACATTTTTGTTAATATCCCTTTGATTAGTGTTAAAATCATTATTATTCTCTTCAGATTCATTAGTTTTAGAGCTGTCTGAACTATTAGAACTATCTGGATTATTATTTTCATTGGATTTTTTACTATTATCTGTGAGATTTAAGCTAATTGTCTCACCATCAATATTTGCACTGACAACGCTATTTGACTTAAGGGAAATGGTTTTTAAAAGAGAACCTTTCTTAACATTTAATTCATAGCTTTTTTCATTTCCATTCGCTTCTTTTACCTTAAGAGATGTTTTAAATGTTGGCAATAGATTAGGTTTTTCTAATCGTTCTTCTTCACCATTTTTATTAATGGTTTTATCAAAGCTAATATTCAATCCTAAACTAGAGTTTACTTTAAATGGGGTAGTGTTTGTAAAACTCATTATAATCCATTTAAAATCATCACCAATCTCATAATTTAAAGAAGCTTGGAAATCCGGGTTATTTGAACCCCACCAATTATTATTTAAGGAAATATTCTCTTCATCGCTATATACATCATTTCCAGAGGATGCCTTATTGTCCGAAAATGATGAATGGCTGATTGTAGTGTTTTTTCTAGCCATTATAGCCCCACCTAAAGAGTCTGCAGTATTCTTATTGAATATTGATCCGCTTATCTTAAGGTTTCCATTATTGTCAATTGCCCCTCCATTTGCAGTTGCTTCATTATCAGTGAAGTTTGACTTGATTATTGTTAAATCTCCACCATTGTCAATCGCTCCAGCACCGTAAGCGTAATTCTTTTCAAAATCACAATCCTCAATGGTCATTATTCCGCTATTGTCAATGGCTGCACCATAGCTAATGGCTTTGTTTGATATGAATTTAGATGATTTTATTGTGGAATTTCCTTCAAATGTGAAGATTACTCCCCCTTCATCTGCACCGGAATTCAAACTGAAAATGGAATTTGAAATGTTCATGTTTCCATTTCTCATAAAGATAACTCCGCTTTTATGGGTTACTTTCTGTTTTGTAAATTCTGAATTGTTTATCAATAGGTTTCCATTGCTATAGATTGCCCCTGCTTCGTATGCCTTGTTATTCTTGAAAATTGAGTTATTTATAGTGGTGTTTTTTGAGTTGTATATGACTCCACCATATGTTGCTTCATTAGAGTTGGCATTTAGCTGGTTTAATTTCAATAATCCATTATTGTATATTACTCCACCGTTAGTTGCCTTGTTGCTGTTTGCTGTAGAGTTTGAAATATCCAATGTTTTTTGATTATATATTGCTCCGCAGTTTTTAGCATTGTTTGAATTTAGAATGGATTCTTTAATGCTTAAAGTGCCTAAATTGTATATTGCTCCTCCTTCATCTGCCTTGTTCTTATTAATGCTGGAATTGCTAATTTTTACAGAAATATCATTTATATAAATTCCTCCACCAGACTTTGCACTATTGTTTTCTATAATTGAATTGCTTATTTCTGATGTGTATTTATCTAAATAAATTCCTCCTCCTTTGCCATTTGCAGCATTATTGATTATAGAGGAATCTTTCATTTTCAAATGTGCATCTGGGCAACTTATTCCAGCACCAATTTCTCCTTCATTATCTTTAATTGTTGAATTGGTAACTGCCAGCCAAGATCCAGCATCTGCGAATATTCCTCCCCCTCTTTCAGCAGTGTTGTTAAATATTGAGCAATTTATTACATCCATACTATATTCAAAGGTATATAATCCTCCACCACACCAATCAGCATAATTGTTGCTTACATTGGAGTTATATATTATGCATGTTCCCCAGTTCTTTACAGTTGCTCCTAAATTAGTTGCTTTATTATGGGATAAATCTGAATTATTGATAACGACCTTTCCATGATTATTGTATATTACTCCTCCACGAGCAGCAGTATTATTTAGAAAACTTGAATTGAGAATCTGTATATTCCCATTATCAGTGTAAATAGCTCCTCCATCACTTTCTCCTTCATTGAATCTAAATAGTGAATTGGATATGATTACATTTGACTGGTCGTGATAAACTGAACCTCCAATGCTTGCATAATTGCTTTCAAACAATGAATTGTTTACATTGAGAATGGACCCTTTAGAGCAGTATACTGCTCCTCCACCAGAGTTGGAATTGGCTATTTTGGAACTTTCAATAGATAATTTTCCATTATTGTATATGGTTCCGCCATCTCCTCCATCATTTCCATTAATTAAACTTAATCCATTAATCTTCACTTGAATATTTTCGCCGATTATGAATATGTTTGATTTAGAATCAGCATCCAATATTGTAGTGAGATTGTCAGAGTTCAATGGGCTTGATTTCAATGAATCTATATCTAAATCATTGTTAAAACCATAAATGTTCAAGTTTTTATTAATGTATATTGGAGTTCTGTTTCCTTTATAAGTCTTGTTTTCCAAATATATGGAATCCCCATCTTTAGCTTTATCGATTAAGTTTTGCACATATTTAAAGTCATCACCAACAGATTCTTCTTTTAGGTTTTCTTCGTTGGCTTCCTTCAAATCAATAGTTGAACAATCATTTAATTCAATATCCTCTGATAGGGAATCGCTTATTATAATCTCATTATCACTTGCATAAACTGCATTAATCATTAATATCGAAAAAATTAAGGTAAAAATAAAAATTAACTTAAATTTTTCATTTATTATTATTTTCACCTCCAATTATCGTTATATAAATAATTAAAAAACTTTAAAATCATTTTTTTCAAGTAAAATGTATTTTTTAACCTTTTTAAATTATTTATTCTTTATACGTTATTTAAGATTGTATTTACGTTAATTCATCAT